>NZ_JBAGJZ010000002.1:0-274667 GCF_037034285.1 Streptomyces tyrfis
CCTCGACTGCTCCTGGGCCCCCAGCCGGCCACCGGGCGCCCCCGCCGCTACGAGGCGGACCGGAGAGCGCCGTCGGCGCGGTTCCAGCGCAGCAGGAGCGCGGCGACGACGCCGTACAGGACGGCCACCCCGATCACCACGGGGGCCGACCGTCCGTCGGCGGGCAGGAGCAGGGCGGAGACCCCGGCGGCGGCCACGAAGGCCACATTGAACAGGACGTCGTAGAGGGAGAAGACCCGCCCGCGGAAGTCGTCGTCCACCGAGGTCTGCACCACCGTGTCCGTGGCGATCTTCGACCCCTGGGTCACCAGCCCGAGGACGAACGCGGCGACGAGCATCGGGACGGGCGCGAACCACAGCGCCAGGGCGGGTTCGAGGACCGCGGCGGCCGCCGCGCAGACCGCCATCCAGTGGAACCGGCCGAGCCGCCCCACCGCCCAGGGCGTCAGCACCGCAGCGGCGAAGAAGCCCGCGCCGGAGACCCCCACCGCCAGCCCGAGGAGGGCCAGCCCCTCGGAGTCGCTGCCGGACCAGGCGTAGCGGCACAGCATCAGCACCATCACGGTCAGCGCGCCGTAGCAGAAGCGGACCACGGTCATGGCTGCCAGCGCCCGGGCGGCGTGCCGCCGCTCCCGCAGATGCCGCAGCCCTTCGACGAGCCCGCGCGCGGTGATGGTCAGCGCCGCTGCCAGCCGGACCCGCGGCCCGTCCCGCTCCGGCCCGAGGAGGCGAGTGGCCAGCGTCAGCGAGGCCAGGGCCGAAGCGAGGTAGAGCGCGGCGCCCAGCAGCACCACCGCCGCGTCGGATTCGGAGATCACCAGCCGCACGACGAAGGCGAGGCCGCCGCCGGCGGTGGCCGCGAGCGTTCCCGCGGTCGGGGAGATCGAGTTGGCCAGTACCAGCCGCCTGGAGTCGACCACGCGCGGCAGCGCGGCCGAGAGCCCGGCCAGGACGAAGCGGTTGACCGCGGTGACGCACAGCGCGGAGGCGTAGAAGAGCCAGTCCGGGGCCGAGCCGAGGATCAGCAGGGCGGTGCAGCAGGCGAGCGCGGCGCGCAGCAGATTGCCGTACAGAAAGACCTGGCGGCGCGACCAGCGGTCCAGCAGCACGCCGGCGAACGGGCCGACGAGCGAGTACGGCAGCAACAGGACGGCCATGGCCGAGGCGATGGCGGCTGCCGATGCCTGGTTCTCCGGGGAGAAGACGACATAGGACGCCAGCGCGACCTGGTAGACGCCGTCGGCCGACTGGGAGAGGAGCCGGACGGCGAGCAGACGACGGAAGTTCCGAAGGCGCAGCAGCACGCGCAGATCACCGACGACAGGCATGCGATCAAGGGTCACATACGTTGAGGGTCCCCGGGCGGAATGCCCGGGGACCCTCAACGATGCGGAACGGGAGGGACGTTGCCGTGCCTCACCGGCCGCGTCGACGCTCCGTGTGCGGTCGCGTCAGCGCTCGACCTCGCCCTGGATGAACTTCTCGACGTTCTCGCGGGCCTCGTCGTCGAAGTACTGGACCGGCGGGGACTTCATGAAGTAGGAGGACGCCGAGAGGATCGGGCCGCCGATGCCGCGGTCCTTGGCGATCTTCGCGGCGCGGAGCGCGTCGATGATGACGCCGGCGGAGTTCGGGGAGTCCCAGACCTCGAGCTTGTACTCGAGGTTCAGCGGAACGTCGCCGAAGGCGCGGCCCTCGAGGCGCACGTACGCCCACTTGCGGTCGTCCAGCCAGGCCACGTAGTCCGACGGGCCGATGTGGACGTTGTTCTCGCCCAGCTCGCGGTCACGGATCTGCGAGGTGACGGCCTGCGTCTTGGAGATCTTCTTGGACTCCAGGCGCTCGCGCTCCAGCATGTTCTTGAAGTCCATGTTGCCGCCGACGTTCAGCTGCATCGTGCGGTCCAGGATGACGCCCCGGTCCTCGAAGAGCTTCGCCATCACGCGGTGCGTGATGGTGGCGCCGACCTGGGACTTGATGTCGTCGCCGACGATCGGGACACCGGCCTCGGTGAACTTGTCCGCCCACTCCTTGGTGCCGGCGATGAAGACCGGGAGGGCGTTGACGAACGCGACCTTGGCGTCGATGGCGCACTGGGCGTAGAACTTCGCGGCGTCCTCGGAGCCGACCGGCAGGTAGCAGACGAGAACGTCGACCTCGCGGTCCTTGAGGATCTGGACGACGTCGACCGGCTCCTCGGACGACTCCTCGATGGTCTGGCGGTAGTACTTGCCCAGGCCGTCGAGGGTGTGGCCGCGCTGGACGCTGACGCCGGTGCTGGGCACGTCGCAGATCTTGATGGTGTTGTTCTCGCTGGCGCCGATGGCGTCCGCGAGGTCGAGGCCGACCTTCTTCGCGTCGACGTCGAAGGCGGCGACGAACTCGACGTCCCGCACGTGGTAGTCGCCGAACTGGACGTGCATCAGACCGGGCACCTTGCCGGCCGGGTCGGCGTCCTTGTAGTACTCGACGCCCTGGACCAGCGAGGCGGCGCAGTTGCCCACGCCGACGATGGCTACGCGAACCGAACCCATTCCGGTTGCTCCCTGTGTGTAATGGATGTTCCCGATGAGGCCCCGCAGATCTGCGGAGACCTCACTGTGAGGTGTCGTCGGACGGATCCGGCGGGGTGTCACCCCGGCGCCGGGGCAGGCCGTCCGTCTCTCCCGCGGTGTCCTGCTGAGCTTCGCCCCCGGGCGAGGATCGTCGCTGATCCCGTCCCGACCGCTCGCTCTCGATGAGCTCGTTCAGCCAGCGCACTTCGCGCTCCACGGACTCCATGCCGTGCCGCTGCAGCTCAAGTGTGTAGTCGTCGAGGCGCTCGCGCGTGCGGGCCAGAGAGGCCCGCATCTTCTCCAGGCGCTCCTCCAGCCGGCTGCGCCGGCCTTCCAGCACCCGCATCCGCACCTCGCGCTCCGTCTGCCCGAAGAAGGCGAACCGGGCCGCGAAGTGCTCGTCCTCCCAGGAGTCGGGGCCGGTGTGCGAGAGGAGCTCCTCGAAGTGCTCCTTGCCCTCCGCCGTGAGGCGGTAGACGATCTTGGCCCGGCGCCCGGCCAGTGACGAGGCGGGGGCGACCGGACGTCCGACCGCGGGCGGGAGGTCGGCCGGGGCTCCCCCCGGCTCCTCGGCCAGCCAGCCGTTGGCGACCAGCGTCTTGAGGCAGGGGTACAGAGTCCCGTAGCTGAAGGCGCGGAAGATCCCCAGCGAGGTGTTGAGCCGCTTGCGCAGCTCGTACCCGTGCATCGGGGACTCACGGAGCAGACCGAGGACGGCGAATTCGAGGATGCCGGAGCGTCTGCTCACCTGCGCCTCCTCCTTCGCCTTCGTCTTCCCGGATGCTCTCGCGGAGCTCCGTGCCGGGCTGATGTACCAAGCTGCCGGGCCGATGTACCAAGCTGATGTATCGAATCGATACATCATGACGATAGATCGGCCGCCGCGTCGCGACAAGGGCGGCCATCGTGAACGGCGTCACATCATGAATTCGCAGGCACCGACTTGCGTTGTTTGAGGTGAAGTTCAGTCCTAGGAGGGTTTTGACCGTGCGTAGTCTGTGCGGCATGCAGACCACCGGTGACCGTGAGACGCCCGCGCGCGTCAGCCCATATGGCGTAGCCGGGCGCATGGCGGAGGGGCCCGGCACCGGGCCCCTCCGCGATTCGGGGGACCGGATCTCAACTGCCGCATCCAGGCGCTCCCGCCTGCCCTAGGAGTAGTCGTTCCATGAGCGAGCACCGTCGCAAAACGCCGCAACCGCAGGGTGGCGGGCGTGCAGCGGCCAGACGAGCCGCCCAGCAGTCCTCCGGACGCCGAGCCGCCCCGTCACGCGGAGTAACGTCCGATTCACCTTCCGGTTCGCACGGCGGGGACAGCCCGTACGGCGGCCGCGCCGCGGCCAGGAGAGCCGCGCAACGAGGCGGCGGGGGCCGCGGGGGAGGAGGCCGTCGTCGCGGCGGCGCGGCCGACGGGCACGAGGAGGGTCCGGGGCGGGGCCGCGGCCGGGCCGCTCAGCGCCCGGCGAAGAAGCGGTTCATCGACTACCCGCGCGCCGGGAAGTCGGGGGCGCGCCGCTGGGTGCCCTCGTGGAAGCTGATGTCCGGCCTGTGCATCGGCTTCCTGGGTCTGCTCATGGGCTGCGCCGGCCTCGCCTACGCGATGGTCGGCCTGCCGAGTGTGAAGGACGCGGCGAAGGCGCAGAACAACGTCTACTTCTGGGACGACGGCACCCAGATGGTCGCCACCGGCGGCGAGGTCAACCGTCAGGAGATCGGCTACGAGCAGATCCCCGACGCCATGCGGAACGCGGTCATCTCGGCCGAGAACAAGAGCTTCGACGACGACTGGGGCATCGACCCCAAGGGCATGTTCCGGGCCCTGTTCAAGATGGCCACCGGCGGTGAGGTCCAGGGCGGTTCGACCATCACCCAGCAGTACGTGAAGAACTCCCGCCTGTCCCAGGAACAGACCTTGAGCCGGAAGCTGGAGGAGCTCTTCATCACGATCAAGGTCACCAACCAGATGGACAAGAGGGACATCATCACCGACTACCTCAACGTCTCGTACTACGGGCGTGGGGCATCGGGGATCCAGGCGGCGGCCCGAACGTACTTCGACAAGGACGCCACCGACCTCGACACGAGCGAGTGCGCGTTCCTCGCCACGCTGCTCAAGGGCGCGACCTACTTCGACCCCGCGGGCGCCCCCGAGATCGACCCCAAGCTGGCGACCAAGGAGCAGAACACCGAACGCGCGGTGAAGCGCTGGAAGTGGATCCTCGACGAGGAGGTCAAGGACGGCCGTCTCTCGGCGGCGGAGCGCGCCAAGATCACCAAGTTCCCCGATCTCCAGCCGCTGAAGAAGAACGCCCAGCTGGGCGGTCAGGTCGGTTACCTGGTCGACCTGTCCAAGAACTACTTCCTCAACAACAACGACAAGGGCATCACGGGCGACATGCTCGCCCAGGGCGGGTACGAGATCCACACGACCTTCAACAAGAAGAAGGTCGAGCAGCTCGAAGCGGCCGTCAAGAAGGTCTACGACGACAAGATCGATCCGAAGGAACGCCCCAAGACGGACACCCACGTTCAGTTCGGCGGCGGCTCGGTGGACCCGAAGACCGGCGCCATCAAGGCCATCTACGGCGGCGAGGACGCCACCAAGCACTTCACCAACAACGCCGACCCCACGGGCGCCCAGGTCGGTTCGACCTTCAAGCCGTTCGTGCTGGCGGCGGCGATGGAGTACGGCAAACGCGACCCCTCGCTCGGCCCGGACCAGGACGCCTCGCAGCGTCAGAAGGTCTCCCCGCTGAGCATCTACAACGCCGACGACAACCTCAAGGTCAAGAAGTACAACGGTGAGATCTGGACCAACGAGGAGGGCAAGCAGTGGCTGCAGGCCAACGACGGCCATGAGTCGAAGGGCGACATCACCCTGCGCGAGGCGATGCAGTGGTCCGCCAACACCCCGTACGTGCAGCTCGGCATGGACGTCGGCACCGACAAGGTGAAGGACGTCGCCATCGCCGCGGGGCTCAAGGACGACACCAACATGGCGGATTGGCACGTTCCGTCGTTCTCCATCGGGACGTCCTCGCCCAGCGCGATCCGCATGGCCGGCGCGTACGCGACCTTCGCCGCCAGCGGCCAGCAGCGCGAGCCGTTCTCGGTCAGCGAGGTGAAGCACCGGGGCGAGACCATCTTCCGGCACAAGGACGTCACCAAGAGGGCCTTCGACGCCGCGATCGCCGACAACGTCACCGACGTCCTGAAGAACGTCGTCGAGAAGGGGACCGGTACCCCCGCGCAGCTTCCCGGCCGTGATGTGGCGGGCAAGACGGGTACGACGGACGAGAACAAGTCGGCCTGGTTCGTCGGGTACACCCCGCAGCTGTCGACGGCCATCAGCATGTACCGGCTGGACGACGACGAGAAGAACAAGGACCGCAAGTTCGAAAAGATGTACGGCACGGGTGGTGAGAAGACCATCCACGGCGCCTCGTTCCCGGCCCAGATCTGGCACGACTACATGGCGGAAGCGCTGCGCGGCCAGCCGGCGCTGTCCTTCCCGGAGCCGGGTCCGATCGGTGAGAAGGTCTACGGCGGCGGCGCGCACAGCCCGACGCCGACGCCGACCATGGAGGAGACGCCGACGAAGTCGGAGGAGTCGCCGTCGCAGTCGAAGACGCCGGAAGCGCCCCCGCCGGGGCCCGACCCCACCGAAACCTGCAGCGCCTGGGACTGGAACTGCCAGAACGAGAACGGCGGGCCGGGCGGCGGTCCCGGCGGCGGGCCGGGCGGCGGTCCCGGCGGCGGTCCCGGCGGAGACCCGGGCGGTCCCGGCAACAGCCAGTCGCCCGGGCAGCCACCGGGCGGCGGCGACGGCAACGGAAACGGCAATGGAAACGGCAACGGAGGGCCGGGCGGGATCTTCAATCCGGGAGGATGACCCGGTTCGAGCCGCCGGACCGGCTCATGAGGGCCGCTCGCACCGCCTCGGCGCGAGCGGCCCTCGTCGCTTTCCCGGCCCCGTACGGCAGGATGTGCGGCATGCCAAGCGCAGAAGACACGAGCGTGGACCAGGAACGGCCCGTCGTCCGGCCCACGCACCGGGACGAGACCGCCGCGGTCGGCAGCGAGCTGCTCGGCGGGCCGTCGGGGCGCTGGTCACGGCTCGGCGGCACGGCGCTCACGCCCGTGGGCGCCGTGGCGCTGGTGGCCCTCGGCATGTTCGCGCTGGGCATGGTGCAGAAGCTGCCCTGCTACAACTGGGCCTGGTTCAGAGGCGCCGGATCGCAGTACACGCACGCCTGCTACTCGGACATCCCGCACCTCTTCGTCGCCCGGGGCTTCTCCGACGGCCTGGCGCCGTACTTCGACCGGCTGCCCGGCGACATGCAGTACCTGGAGTACCCCGTGCTGACGGGGGTGTTCATGCAGATCGCGTCCTGGCTGACGCCCGGCGGCCCGCTGCAGCACCGAGAGCAGATGTACTGGATGGTCAACGCGGGCATGCTCATGGTCTGCGCCGCGATCATCGCCGTCTGCGTGGCGCGCACGCACCGGCGCCGTCCCTGGGACGGGCTGCTGGTCGCCCTGGCCCCGGCCTTCGCGCTCACCGCGACGATCAACTGGGACCTGCTGGCCGTGGCGCTGACGGCCGCGGCGATGCTCATGTGGTCCCGGGGGCGGACGGTGGCGTTCGGCGTCCTCATCGGGCTCGCCACGGCCGCCAAGCTCTACCCCGTGCTGCTGCTCGGACCGGTCTTCGTGCTGTGCTGGCGGGCGGGCAAGTGGCGCGCGTTCGTCTCGGCGACGCTGGGGGCGGCGGTCTCCTGGCTGGTGGTGAACCTGCCGGTGATGATCCTCGCCCCCGAGGGATGGAAGCGGTTCTACGCGTTCAGTGAGGAACGGGGCGTCGACTTCGGCTCCTTCTGGCTGATCATCACCCAGCGCACCGGCCGGCCGATCGAGGTCACGACCGTCAACACCGTCTCGACCCTGCTGACGATCGCGCTGTGCGCGGCGATCGGCGTGCTGACGCTGACGGCGCCGCGCCGGCCGCGCTTCGCCCAGCTCGCCTTCCTCGTCGTCGCCGTGTTCATCCTGGTCAACAAGGTGTACTCGCCGCAGTACGTGCTGTGGCTGATCCCGCTCGCCGCCCTGGCCCGGCCCCGCTGGCGCGACTTCCTGATCTGGCAGGCGTGCGAGGTCCTGTACTTCCTGGGCATCTGGATGTACCTCGCGTACACGACGAGCGGGGACAAGCACCAGGGACTCCCCACGGAGGGCTACCAGCTGGCGATCGCCCTGCACCTGCTGGGCACGCTCTACCTCTGCGCCGTCGTCGTGCGGGACGTCCTCAGGCCGGAACGGGACGTCGTGCGGCACGACGGGTCGGACGATCCGTCCGGCGGGGTGCTCGACGGCGCCGGGGACGCGTTCGTCCGCGGCCCCGCCGCGCGTCCCCGGCGGCACCGCCCCGTCGCCGCCGGAGAACCGTGGACGGAGCGGGACGCGCCGCTGGAACGGGCCGCGGGCTGACACACGGAACGAGGGTCCTTCCGGGAATGTCCGGAAGGACCCTCGCTGCTGTGGCCCCGTTCCCGGCCGGCCGGGAACGGCGGCTCGGACTACTGGTCGACGAGCCGGTCGAACTGCGTGGTCGTGTGGCGCAGATGGGCCACCAGCTCGTCGCCGACCTTCGGCTCCTGCGCGTCCGCGGGCACGAACAGGATCGACACCTGCATGTGCGGCGGCTCCGCGAACCAGCGCTGCTTGCCCGCCCAGACGAAGGGGGACAGGTTGCGGTTGACCGTGGCCAGACCCGCCCGCGCGACGCCCTTGGCCCTCGGCATCACGCCGTGCAGGGCCTTCGGCGCCTCCAGGCCCACGCCGTGCGACGTGCCGCCCGCGACGACCACCAGCCAGCCGTCCGACGCGGCCTTCTGCTGGCGGTAGCCGAAGCGGTCGCCCTTGACGACGGGGGTGACGTCCAGGACGGCGCCCCGGTACTGCGTCGCCTCGTGGTCGCCCAGCCACAGCCGGGTGCCGATGCGGGCGCGGAAACGGGTCTGCGGGAACTGCTGCTGGAGCCGGCCCAGCTCCTCGGCGCGCAGATGGCTGACGAACATGGTGTGCAGCGGCAGCCGGGCCGCGCGCAGCCGGTCCATCCAGGCGATGACCTCCTCGACCGCGTCCGAGCCGTCCGTGCGGTCCAGCGGCAGGTGGAGGGCGAAGCCTTCGAGGCGCACGTCCTCGATGGCGGCGTGGAGCTGCCCGAGCTCCTCCTCCCTGACCCCGTGGCGCTTCATCGAGCTCATGCACTCGATGACCACCCGCGCGCCCACCAGGGCGTGCACCCCGTCCACGGAGGAGACGGAACGGACGACCCGGTCGGGCAGCGGAACCGGCTCCTCGCCCCGGCGGAACGGGGTCAGGACGAGCAGATCGCCGCTGAACCAGTCCTTGATGCGGGCCGCCTCATAGGTGGTGCCGACGGCGAGCATGTCGGCGCCGAGACGGATGGCCTCCTCGGCAAGCCGCTCGTGACCGAAGCCGTAGCCGTTGCCCTTGCAGACCGGGATGACGCCGGGGAACTGGTCGAGGACGGATTTGTGGTGCGCCCGCCAGCGCGCGGTGTCGACGTACAGGGAGAGCGCCATGGCCGGTCCGTGACCTTTCTGGTGGCTGCGGGATGTGGGAGGTGGTCTGCGGGACTCGTCGCGGCGCCGGACGCGCAACCCCTCAAAGGGGCTGCCGCGGCCCGAGCCGGTGCGACGTCCCCATTGAAACGAATGGAGCCGGTTCCGTCAGCGGGGCGGCGCGGATCAGCGCCGCGACATGTAGATGTCGAGAGCCTTGTGGAGCAGCTTGTTGAGCGGAAAGTCCCACTCGCCGAGGTATTCGGCCGCCTGCCCGCCGGTGCCCACCTTGAACTGGATCAGGCCGAAGAGGTGGTCGGTCTCGTCCAGCGAGTCGGAGATGCCGCGCAGGTCGTAGACGGTGGCCCCCATCGCGTACGCGTCGCGCAGCATCCGCCACTGCATGGCGTTCGAGGGCCGGACCTCGCGCTTGTGGTTGGCCGAGGCGCCGTACGAGTACCAGACGTGCCCGCCGACGATCAGCATGGTCGCCGCGGCGACGTTCTCGCCCTCGTGCCGGGCGAAGTAGAGCCGCATCCGGTTGGGGTCCTCGGTGTTGAGGGCCGTCCACATGCGCTGGAAGTAGCCCAGCGGACGGGGCCGGAAACGGTCGCGCTCGGCCGTGATCTCGTACAGCCGCTGCCACTCGCCGAGATCCGCGTAACCGCCCTGGACGACCTCGACGCCGGCCTTCTCGGCCTTCTTGATGTTGCGTCGCCACAGCTGGTTGAAGCCCTTGTGAACGTCCTCGAGGGACCGGTTCGCCAGCGGCACCTGGAAGACGTAGCGGGGCTGGACGTCGCCGAACCCGGCGCCGCCGTCCTCGCCCTGCTGCCAGCCCATCTTCCGCAGCCGGTCGGCGACCTCGAACGCGCGGGGCTCGATGTGCGTGGCTTCTATGTCGCGCAGCCGCTTCACGTCCGGGTCCTGGATGCCCGCCTTGATCGCGCCCGCGTCCCAGCGGCGGATGATGACCGGCGGGCCCATCTTCACGGAGAAGGCGCCCTGCTGCTTGAGGTGCGCCAGCATCGGCCGCAGCCAGTCGTCCAGATTCGGCGCGTACCAGTTGATGACCGGGCCCTCGGGCAGATAGGCGAGGTAGCGCTTGATCTTGGGAAGCTGCCGGTAGAGGACCAGCCCGACGCCGACGAGCTCCCCGTTGCGGTCGAACCACCCCAGGCTCTCCGAACGCCACTCGGCCTTCACGTCCGCCCATGCCGGGACCTGCATGTGACTCGCGGCAGGCAGGCTCTGGATGTACGCCAGATGCTGCTCGCGGCTGATGGTCCTCAGGGTCAGGCTCATGCGGGGCGCTCCTCGGCAGGTGTGTCCCCATCGGTCAGGGGTCCGGCTCTCGCGCCGAAAGCCTACTGCGAGCGGGGAGCGCCCCGTCTGGCCGCATACGGGCCCGGACGGTCCGTACCGGCCACGGGCCCGGACGGAACCCGTTTCCGGTACGGATCGGCCGGGCCCGTACTCGTTCGCCGTGCCTCCGTGCCGTGTCTTCTCGCCGCGTCTCAGCCCACCACGCCGCCGAAGAGGCCGCCGTGTGCCATGCCCAGGAAGAATCCGATGGCGGACGCGCCCAGGCCGATGAACAGCGGGAACCTCTCGCGGGTGGTCGCCGAGATGTACAGCCCGTACGCGGCGGTGAGGATCCCGACGAGACCCGCCCACGAGCTGACCAGATGCAGGTTGTGGAACATCGCGGTCACGAAGGCGAGCGCCCCCAGGACCAGTGCCGCCCCCACCAGGACCTGCTGGAGCGGGTGGGGCCTGCCGTCGGTGGCGAGAAGGGAGACGGGAGGACGGGGTCGTATTGCCTGCGCCATGGAGGACCTCCTGGCCGAAAGGCGGCGCCTTGTGGCACCGCTCACACCCGATGTGTACAGATTGCGTCTCCTGAGCCACGGATTTCAACCGGAAGCCGGTGTGCGGGTAGTCTGTACCGTCTGCACCGGTGTCTGCCCAGGTCGGCACGGAAGCCCCCGCCCGGCGGAGGCTTCGAGGCGGCCGTCCTGTTCGAAGACGCCGATGCCACGCATCACGACCCTCCTGCCACGGAACGACCGTGGCCGCTGAGTCCAAAGGAGGTGGGTTCCACATGCGTCACTACGAGGTGATGGTCATCCTCGACCCCGATCTCGAGGAGCGCGCTGTCTCCCCGCTGATCGAGAACTTCCTCTCCGTCGTCCGCGAGGGCAACGGAAAGGTCGAGAAGGTCGACACCTGGGGCCGTCGTCGTCTCGCTTACGAGATCAAGAAGAAGCCCGAGGGCATCTACTCGGTCATCGACCTGCAGGCCGAGCCTGCGGTCGTCAAGGAGCTCGACCGCCAGATGAACCTGAACGAGTCGGTCCTCCGGACCAAGGTCCTCCGTCCCGAGATCCACTGAGCTTTCCGCTCAGCGGTCATCGGGTCCGAGTAGCAGCAAGCAGCCAGAAGCAATCCCGCCGAGAGGTTCACCCATGGCAGGCGAGACCGTCATCACGGTCGTCGGCAATCTCGTCGACGACCCCGAGCTGCGCTTCACCCCGTCCGGTGCGGCGGTCGCGAAGTTCCGTGTCGCGTCCACTCCCCGCATCTTCGACCGGCAGACCAACGAGTGGAAGGACGGCGAAGGCCTGTTCCTCACCTGCTCGGTCTGGCGGCAGGCGGCGGAGAACGTCGCCGAGTCGCTCCAGCGAGGCATGCGCGTCGTCGTGCAGGGCCGGTTGAAGCAGCGGTCGTACGAGGACCGTGAGGGCATCAAGCGCACGGTCTACGAGCTGGACGTCGAGGAAGTCGGCCCCAGCCTCAAGAACGCCACGGCCAAGGTCACCAAGACCACCGGCCGCGGTGGCCAGGGTGGATACGGCGGCGGTCAGCAGGGCGGCGGAGGCGGCTGGGGCGGCGGTCCCGGCGGTGGCCAGCAGGGTGGCGGCGGCGCTCCCGCCGACGACCCGTGGGCCACGGGCGCGCCGTCCGGCGGCCAGCAGCAGGGCGGCGGAGGCGGCTGGGGCGGAAGCTCCGGCGGCTCCGGCGGCGGCTACTCGGACGAGCCTCCCTTCTAGGGAAGCCCGACCCCCACTTCTTGATCACACAGGAGAAACACCATGGCGAAGCCGCCTGTGCGCAAGCCTAAGAAGAAGGTCTGCGCGTTCTGCAAGGACAAGACCCAGTACGTGGACTACAAGGACACGAACATGCTGCGGAAGTTCATTTCCGACCGCGGCAAGATTCGCGCCCGCCGCGTGACCGGCAACTGCACGCAGCACCAGCGTGACGTCGCCACGGCCGTGAAGAACAGCCGTGAGATGGCGCTGCTGCCCTACACGTCCACCGCGCGATAAGGGAAGGGTGACCGATTCATGAAGATCATCCTGACCCACGAGGTCTCCGGCCTCGGTGCTGCGGGCGACGTCGTCGACGTCAAGGACGGGTACGCCCGTAACTACCTGGTTCCGCGTGGCTTCGCCATCCGCTGGACCAAGGGTGGCGAGAAGGACGTGGCGCAGATCCGCCGCGCCCGCAAGATCCACGAGATCGCCACGATCGAGCAGGCCAACGAGGTCAAGGCCAAGCTCGAGGGTGTGAAGGTCCGTCTGGCCGTTCGCTCCGGCGAGGCCGGCCGTCTCTTCGGTTCGGTGACCCCGGCCGACATCGCCTCGGCGATCAAGGCCGCCGGTGGCCCCGACGTCGACAAGCGTCGCGTCGAGCTCGGTTCGCCGATCAAGACGCTCGGCGGGCACCAGGTGTCCGTGCGTCTCCACCCCGAGGTCGCCGCGCAGCTCGGTATCGAGGTTGTCGCCGCCTGACCAGGGCGTAGCTCGGCAGAGCACAGAGGGGCCGCACCCGGTGGGTGCGGCCCCTCGCTCGTTCTCGCGCGGGGCGCCGGACAGGCGTGTGCCGATGAGTGCCGTTTGTCGCCCGTCGCCGTTTCACGTGAAACATGGTGTTTCACGTGAAACGGGACGCCGGTGACAGCTCAGCGGGTGGCACCGGTGACGATCCATCTGCCCGAGCGGGTGCGGAGCCAGAGCGTCACCAGGCGGACGGCCATCATCAACGTCATCGCCCACCACAACGCGGTCAGACCGCCATCGAGCGCCGGTACCAGCAGGGCGACCGGGGCGAAGACGGTCAGCGTGACGATCATGGCGCAGGCAAGATAGCGCCCGTCCCCGGCTCCCATCAGCACGCCGTCCAGGACGAAGACCACGCCGGCGATCGGCTGGGACAGCGCCACCACCAGCAGGGCCGGGAAAAGGGTGTCCTGAACGGACTGGTCGCCGGTGAACAGCGGCACGAACAGCGGCCGCGCGAGCACGATCAGCGCTCCGAGCACGAGCCCGGAGACGATGCCCCACTGCACCATCCGGCGGCACGCCTGACGTGCGCCCTCGGCGTCGCCGGCTCCCAGATAGCGGCCGATGATGGCCTGTCCCGCGATGGCGATGGCGTCGAGCGCGAACGCCATCAGGTTCCAGAGCGAGAGGATGACTTGGTGCGCGGCGATCTCGGTGTCACCGAGGCGTGCGGCGACGGCCGTGGCGATCATCAGCACCGCGCGGAGTGACAGCGTACGGACCAGCAGCGGAACGCCCGCCTGGGCGCTTGCCCTGATTCCGGCCGCGTCGGGGCGGAGCGAGGCCCCGTACCGGCGTGCCCCGCGTACCACGACGACCAGATAGGCGGCGGCCATGGAGACCTGTGCGATGACGGTTCCCCAGGCCGATCCGGCGATTCCGAGCCCGGCGCCGTAGACGAGCCCGACGTTGAGGGCCGCGTTGGCCGTGAAACCGCCGAGGGCGACCCGGAGCGGGGTCCGGGTGTCCTGCATCCCGCGCAGAACACCGGTCGCGGCCATCACCACGAGCATCGCCGGGATGCCGATGCTGGAGATCCGGAGATAGGTGATGGCGTAGGGCGCGGCCGTTTCGGAGGCCCCGAGGGCGTGCACGATCACGGGCGCTGCGGGCAGCACGACGGCGATGACGCATATGCCGAGCAGGAGGCCCAGCCAGATGCCGTCCATGCCCTGCCGGATCGCGGAGGCCCGGTCGCCGGCTCCGACGCGTCGGGCCACCGCCGCCGTGGTGGCGTAGGCGAGAAAGACGAAGATGCTGACGGCGGTGGTCAGGAGGGCCGCCGCCACGGCCAGGCCGGCCAGTTGGGCCGTTCCGAGATGGCCGACGATGGCGCTGTCGACCATCACGAAGAGCGGTTCGGCGACGAGCGCGCCGAAGGCGGGTACGGCGAGTGAGATGATCTCGCGGTCGTGTCGTCGACGACTGGAGGGGGACGCTGCCGGGGCCTGGGGCATGACGGTCAATCTAGTCGTCCACAGGTAAGGGATGCAACGAACTGTGATCCCTTACATGCGCGAGGAATCCCTGTTCTTTTCTGTGCGGTCCGTAGTGATCTTGTGTAGACCGGGAAAGTTTTTCTCTCCCACAGCCGGTGGACGGAGTATTCGCAGGTCAGAGCCATGATCGAGGGCCGGCTATGAGTTTGTCCACAGTGCTGTCCCCCGTTCCGTGCACAGGTTCTGCGGGGTTCTCCACAGCATCCGGTCGATCATCCACATGCCCTGTGGATAACCAGATTGGCTGACGGTGCCGAGCGGCCTACCGTGGTCCGGCGCCCGCTCCCTGTCACGGCCTTGGAACCCCGTGGAACCCGACGCGCCGGAACCGGAGTCGGGCGTCTTGTTTGTCGGTGCCGTGCCGTAAGAAAGAGTGGCACGGCTAGGTCCGCGGAGCGGACGGGAGGAGGCGGCCCGGTGACCATTCCCGAGCCCTTGGACTGGGCCGACACCGGTCCCGGCGACCGTCTGCCCGTGTCCCGCCAGCGTCGTGGGGGCGGCCGGGACCGCGCCGACCAGCGCGAGGACGGCATGGGCGGGGACGGCTGGGAGGGGGGCTCCTCCGGGTTCGAGCGGGTTCCGCCCCAGGACCTCGACGCCGAGCAGTCCGTGCTGGGCGGCATGCTCCTGTCCAAGGACGCCATCGCGGACGTCGTGGAGATCATCAAGGGGCACGACTTCTACCGCCCCGCCCACGAGACCGTCTATCAGGCGATCCTCGACCTCTACGCCAAGGGCGAGCCGGCCGACCCGATCACGGTGGCCGCAGAGCTGGTCAAGCGCGGCGAGATCACCAAGGTCGGCGGGGCCCCGTATCTGCACACGCTCGTCCAGTCCGTGCCGACGGCGGCCAACGCCTCGTACTACGCGGAGATCGTCCATGAGAGGGCCGTCCTGCGACGGCTCGTCGAGGCCGGGACGAAGATCACGCAGATGGGATACGCCGCCGACGGCGACGTCGACGACATCGTGAACTCGGCGCAGGCCGAGATCTACGCCGTCACGGAGCAGCGCACCAGCGAGGACTACCTGCCGCTGGGCGACATCATGGAGGGCGCGCTCGACGAGATCGAGGCGATCGGTTCGCGCAGCGGCGAGATGACCGGGGTGCCGACCGGCTTCACCGACCTGGACGCCCTGACGAACGGCCTGCACCCGGGACAGATGATCGTCATCGCGGCCCGTCCCGCGATGGGAAAGTCGACTCTGGCGCTGGACTTCGCACGAGCATGTTCGATCAAAAGCAATATGCCCAGCGTGATCTTCTCGCTCGAAATGGGGCGCAACGAGATCGCCATGCGACTGCTCTCGGCCGAGGCGCGGGTGGCGCTGCACCACATGCGTTCCGGCACCATGACCGACGACGACTGGACGCGGCTGGCCCGGCGGATGCCGGACGTCTCGGCGGCCCCTCTCTACATCGACGACTCCCCGAACCTCTCCATGATGGAGATCCGCGCGAAGTGCCGTCGGCTCAAGCAGCGCAACGACCTCAAGCTGGTGGTCATCGACTATCTGCAGCTGATGCAGTCCGGCGCCTCGAAGCGGGCCGAGAGCCGGCAGCAGGAGGTCTCGGACATGTCCCGGAATCTCAAGCTGCTGGCGAAGGAACTCCAGCTCCCGGTCATCGCGCTCTCCCAGCTGAACCGCGGCCCCGAGCAGCGCACGGACAAGAAGCCGATGGTGTCCGACCTGCGTGAGTCCGGATCCATCGAGCAGGACGCCGACATGGTGATCCTGCTGCACCGCGAGGACGCCTACGAGAAGGAGTCCCCCCGCGCGGGCGAGGCCGACCTGATCGTGGCCAAGCACCGTAACGGTCCGACGGCGACGATCACCGTGGCCTTCCAGGGGCACTACTCACGGTTCGTGGACATGGCGCAGACCTGACGCGGCTGTCTGCGGGTTCTCGATCCTCGTGTCGGAATCTCCCGGTCGATGCCGGACGGTCGACGTCGGATCCATGTCGGATCCGACGTCGACCGGGAGATTCGCAGGTCGGCGGTGGGGCTCCTTGTATGTCGCACACCTGCCGAGTGGGCCGGGCGAAGTCGCTGCGAGCAATCCGGCTCGCCGGGCCGTGTGACTGCGCCGGAAGCGGCTCAGATGACCAGGACTCGTCGTCCGCGCGTGTGGCCGGCGTGGCTGTCGATGTGGGCCGCCGCGGCCTCGGCGAGCGTGTACGACTGCTCGACCGGGATGCGGAGCGCGCCCTGCGAGATGAGGTCGGCGGCCACGGCGAGCGCGTCCGGCATGCTCCCGGCCACGCCGGAGAACCGGACGCCGAACTCCGGCGCACCGAGATCGGCGATGGAGATCACCTTCTGCGGGTCCCCGGCCAGTTCGACGAGCTCACGGATCACGCCCGAGCCGGCCAGGTCGAGGGCCGCGTCGACACGGCCGATCTGCCGCACCCGCTCGACCCAGCCCTTGCCGTACGTCGTGGCAACGGCGCCCAGGCTGCGCAGGTAGTCCTGGTTCGCCGCCCCGGCGATGCCGATCACGGCGATGCCGTTGTGGCGGGCGATCTGCAGCGCCGCTGATCCGACTCCGCCGGACGCGCCGCTGACCAGTAGCGTCTGTCCGGGCCGCACCCCGACCTCGCGGATGACGCGCAGCGCGGTCTCCACCACGGACGGGTACCCGGCCGCCTCTTCGAACGTCAGCCCCTCGGGCATGTGGGCCCAGGCCGACAGCACGGCGAACTCGGCATACGTGCTCGCCCCTTCGCCGAAGACGTGGTCGCCGACCGCGACCCCTTCGACGCCCTCGCCTACCTCGTCCACCACCCCGGCGGCGTCCAGACCGACTCCGGCGGGCAGCTCGGTCGGATGGGCCCCGAGAATCTGGCCTTCGCGGATCCTCCAGTCGACGGGGTTCACGCCCGCCGCCCGCACGGTGATGCGTATCCGGCCGCGGCCCGCGTGGGGCTCCTCGGCGTCTATGAGTTGCAGAACGTCCGGACCGCCGAACTCGGCGAAGCTCACTTTCTTCATGCGGTCGACCGTAGCACTAACAGTTAGTGTTTCGTAACAGTTACGATTTTGAATCTGGTAGCGTGAGGGGATGACCGTGCCGACGACCGGACGCCGTGAGCGCAAGAAGGCCGCGACCCGCCAGAGAATCGCTGACACCGCCTTGCGGCTCTTCCTGGAGCGCGGATACGACGCGGTGGGCATCCGTGACGTGGCCGCCGAGGCCGACGTGGCCGTCACCACGCTCTTCTCCCACTTCGCCTCGAAAGAGGCCCTGGTGTTCGAGCGGGACGACGACTTCGAGCGACGCCTCACGCAGGCGGTCACCGATCGAGCACCGAACGAGCCGCTCATCCCCGCGCTCCGCCGCGAGATCCACGCCCTGGTGCGACACTGCGCGGCCGACGGCGTCGCCCCGATCCGGCGCATGATTGACGAGTCGCCGGCCCTGCGGGGGTACGAGGAGTCGATGAGGCTGCGCTACGCGGAGTCGTTGGCAACGGCCCTCGTCGCCCTCCCTGACCTGCCACAGAGCACGACGGCGTGCCGGACGATCGCGAGGTTCGTGAGCGACGCCTTCTCACTGGCCCGCGAAGCGGCAGACCCGCAGGCCGCGGTGGACGAGATCTTCCGGATGATCGAGGCGGCCTGGGAAGTCACCGGCCCGTCCGCGAGCGGTCGCCGGGGCCCCGACGGGCCGCGGCCGCCGGCGTGAGACGGCGTCGCCTGCCCTGGTGATGGACGACGTTGCCGTCGCCGCAGCAGGCGACGACGAACTGGCCGAACTCGTAGTCGGCCTATGGCGCGGTGGCGCCGGCCACGAGCGGCGAGGCCGCTGACGCAGCCGTCCTGTGAATCCGGTTGACGGCAGAGGGACAATCTCTGGCATGGGGACGGACATCAGTGGTTTCGTCGAGTGCCGGGCATGGCGGCTTCACGAGGGTGGCGAAGACACGGTCTGGCGAGCCGCCATCGATCTCTTCCTTCTCAACACCACCAGGAACTACGACGCGTTCGGCTGCCTGTTCGGGGTCCGCAATTACGCCAACTTCCGTCCTCTGGCAGAGGAGCGAGGGCTGCCGCCGGACGCGTCGGACGCTGTTCGGACAGAGCTGGCGCGGCGGTCGGACCAGGTCTTCGGCACCACATGGATCACATGGGCTGAGCTGAAGACGACGGACTGGACCGAGATGGCGGAGGCCGCTGACAGCCGGCTTCATCAGTACCGGCAGACGGCCGACGGGCTCGAGTTCGTGGGCAAGTTCGCCTGGTCCCGGCGGTTCGCCGAAGCCATCGGCGTTCTCGAACGAGTGCCGGGTCAGGCGCAGGCGTGGCCCGAGGGCGGCGAGTGGCGCATCGGCGACAGCATCTACCGGTCCGAGAGGATCAGCCGCCGCGATGCCGTTCAGGACGACGGGGAGTGGAAGCCGGTCTGGACGGTCATGGAGGCGCTCGCCTCACAACACGGAGACGACAACGTCCGACTCGTGGTCTGGTTCGACAACTGACCTGGGGGAGTCCCGGTTCCCGGTGGACGAGAACGCGATGGGCCCGGGGGATGTCGTCGCGGGGGCCACGGGCACCTCGTCGACGTCGTCCGCGGCTGTACTGACGGGCTGCGGCGCCGACGACGGCGGCCGGCCGAAGGCGCGTCCGGGAGCAAGGCCGCGGAGCCGCGACAGGAGAGCGGGGCGGCGAGATCAGCCACGAGTCACCCTCGAGGTGCTCGGCTCAGCACTTCGCAGGTCTACTACAACCTCGACGCCAACAAGATGGAGAACGTCACGCTGCCCTGGAAGAAGACATCGACCATCACCCTGACGACCGACGCGGAGAAGAAGGCGGGCCTTTCGGTGTCCATCGTCCCCGGTTCCGTGCCCGGCTCCGACGGCATGCTCCAGCCCGCGGCCTGCGTCATCACCGTCGACGGGAAGAAGGTCGCCGACAACCAGGGCGGCAAGTCGGACAAGATGTGCGAGTACGCGGTGAAGCGAGGCCCGCGAGGCTGCCCCGCGTCCGTTCGCGGCCGCGTTCGGCCGCCGGACGCGCGGCGATACGAGAGGGCCGGTGGGAAGGTGGGCGGGCGCGTCGTTGAAACGCATTCGCCAGGCTTTCGCCTCCGGGGGTAGTTGTTGAGCATGACCTCTTCATCCGATCAGTTGCTTCCCAGTACGCAGCGTGCGCTGCTGCACCGCATCGCCGTCGCGCAGTCCGAGGGCCGGAGCCCCTCGCTGGTGGCCGCGGTCCAGCGGCAGGGGCGAACCGTCTGGAACGGTGCCCGCAGCGGCCTGGACGGTCACGCGCCCGGTGCGGAAACGCAGTTCAGGATCGGCTCGATCACCAAGACGTTCACGGCAGTGCTGGTTCTGCGACTCCGGGACGAGGGGCTGCTGGACCTGGACGACCCGCTGGAGAAGCACCTGCCCGGCACCGGCGTCGGCACGGTGACCGTGTACCAGCTCCTGGGCCACAGCGCGGGGCTGGGCGCCGAGTCGCCCGCGCCCTGGTGGGAGCGGACCCCCGGAACGGTGCGTCCCGAACTGGCCGACGTGCTCGGCGAGCGCACGGAGCTGCATCCGCCGGGGCACCGCCACCACTACTCGAACCCCGGCTACACGCTGCTGGGCTCCCTGGTGGAGCAGGTACGCGGAGTGAGCTGGGGGGAGGCGCTTCGGCGCGAGATCCTGGAGCCGCTGGCCATGCGTCGTACGGGACTTCGGCCCACGGCGCCGCACGCGGACGGCTGGGCCGTGCACCCCTGGGCGGACGCCATGCTGCCCGAACCGGCCGAGGACCTCGGACTCATGGCCCCGGCCGGCCAGCTCTGGTCCACGACCGAGGACCTTCTCCGGTTCGCCGCCTTCCTGGCCGAGGGGGACGACCGGGTGCTGTGCGCCGCCTCCGTGGAGGAGATGCGCACTCCCTCCTCGCCGACCCAGCCCGGCGACTGGGGCTCCGCCTACGGTCTGGGGCTGCAGATCGAGCGGGTGGACGGCCGTACGCTCTTCGGGCACACGGGCTCACTGCCCGGCTTCCTCGCGGCCCTGTGGATCAGCGTCGACGACGATGTGGCCGCCGTCGCCCTGACCAACACCACGTCGGGACCGCTGATCGGTGGCACCGCCGCCGATCTCGTCAAGATCGTCGCCGAGGCCGAGCCCCGTATCCCGGAGCCCTGGCGCCCGCTGCCCGAGGTGGATCCCGAGCTTCTCGCGCTGACCGGCCCCTGGTACTGGGGCGTACGGGCGCACGCCCTGCGGCTGACCCCGGATGGCGGACTCGACCTCCGGCCGCTGCGAGGCGATGGGCGGGGCGCTCGTTTCAGCGCGCGGCCGGACGGTACGTGGATCGGGCACGACGGCTACTACGCGGGGGAGATCCTGCGGGTCGTCCGGAACGACGACGGCAGCGTGAACCACCTCGATCTGGGCTCGTTCGTCTTCACGCGGGAGCCGTACGAGCCTGCGGCGGCCGTTCCGGGCGGTGTGGACGAGGGCGGCTGGCGCGGACTCGGAGCCTGACCGCCACACTTCGTGCCCCCTGGGGCCGTGTTTCACGTGAAACGGGGCGTCCCGGGCCTGAAAACGGGCCCGGGCCCGCCGGACCCTGGTCCGTGATCAACGGCTAGGGCCGGACCCTGGCCCGGGATCAGAGCGCGAGTTTGAAGCCCACGTGGCTGGCGGCGAAGCCGAGCCGCTCGTAGAAGCGGTGGGCGTCGGTGCGGGACGCATCGGACGTCAGCTGGACCAGCCGGCAGCTCTGACGCCTGGACTCCTCCACGGCCCACTCGATCATCCGGGTCCCCAGCCCGCTTCCGCGCTCGTCGGCGTGGACGCGGACGCCCTCGATCACCGAGCGGGTCGCGCCTCGTCGGGAGAGCCCCGGGATCACCGTGAGTTGCAGGGTCCCGACGACGCGGTTCTCGCGGACGGCGACCATCAGGTGCTGGTTCGGATCGTCCGCCAGCCGCAGGAACGCGGCGTGGTAGGGGGTCAGGTCGTCCGGCGATTCACGCCGGGCGCCCAGGGAGTCGTCGGCGAGCAGGGCCACGATCGCCGGAACATCGGCGGGGGCGGCGGGGCGTATGTCCAGGTCGTCCAGCGTGTTCATGGCCGACAGGCTACGCAGATCGACCGAACGGCGCGGGGATTCGGACCGAACCGCAGGTGTATGTCGCCGGCGCGCGCACGGTGATCCGCTCGGCGCGCGGCCTCGTCCGGGCCGTGCGGTGAGCGCCGGTCGCAGGGCCGGCGCCGGGTCTTCAGCTGCTCGACGGCCCTGACGAGCGGGGGCGGTTCGGGGTTCTTCGCGGCTTCGTCGAGTGTGGTGCGCAGCGCCGGCATCGGCGCCTTCAACCTCGGCGACGCGCTGCCGGCCGGGCTCGGCGGTCTCGTCATCGCGGCCGGGATCGGCTGCACCGCGCCCGACCGGGCCGGTGCCGCGCCGGCCGCCTCCGCGTCGGCCCTGGCGGTGGACTCCGGTGCCCTGGAACGCCGTACGGCCGGCCGGGGCCGGCCGGTCGCCCGGCACAGCGCCGAATCCATCACGGAACTCACGGCCCGACGCTGAGCCGGCCGGGGGCGGATGCGGAGGAAGAGCGGGGAATCAGCCCATCGCCACGGTCAGCGGGGCATAGCGGCGGGTCCAGTCGCCCGGCAGTTCCGAGACGCCGTACGCCATCACCGTGGTCCCGGAGACGGTCCGCAGACCGCACTTCCGCAGCCGGGCGAGCAGTTCCGTGTGGCGGGCGTCGATGTCCGCGCGCAACGGCAGCTCCGTCGCCTTTGCGAGGGAGGCGACCAGGGCCCCTGCGGTACGGCTGTCGGGCGCGATCAGCGGGCCGATCGCCTGGGCGCCGTCACTCGGCCAGGCCGCCGCGTAGCCCACGATCCTGCCGTCGGCCTCCGCGACCCGGAGATGATCGGCGTAGGCGGGCAGCCGGGCGAGGACATGTGTCCGGTCGCAGCCGAAGACATCCGCGTCGAGCCGGACGAGAGCGCGCAGGTCCTCTGCGGTGGCCGGGCGGATGTCCGCCGTGCACCCTTCGTCGCCCGTCGGTCGGAAGAGGCCGGCGAGCCGTTCGGTGTGACCCACGGCCTCGAAGCCGAGCTGTTCGTAGAGCGGACGCCCCGCGGGCGTCGCGTACAGGCTGAGGGGCGTCCGGCCCAGCCCGTCGATCACTTGGCGCATCAGATACCGGCCCAGCCCCTGCCGCGCATGGCGTCCGGCGACGAGCAGCATCCCGACGGCGGCCAGTCGCGGGCCGTAGGAGGTCACCACGCATGTGGCGATCAGACCTCCGCCGTCGGGGTCGTCGATGCCGTATCCGGTTCCCGCGGCGAGAAGCAGTCCCCAGCGATGCTCGTCGCGCGGCCAGCCGCGGTCCTCGCAGAGATCGGCGCAGGCGATCAGGTCGCCCGGGGTGAGCCGCCGGACGGGCGGGGCGGCGGGTGGACGAGACGGCGGGGTGGGCATGATGGCCAGGCTGTCCGACTGGGTGACGTCCCGTCCACTCCTTTACCCACGACGGCCGCACGGATCAGCGGTGAGGCGTGCCGGGTCGTTCCGCCGGACCTCTGGGGCCCCGATGCCCGGGGCCGGCGACGAGGTGTTCGCGGCGATCCGGCCGACCGAGTGGTTTCACGTGAAACACGGCACCCAGGACGGAACAGCCGGGCGTCCCCCGGTGGGAGCGAGCCGCGTACTAGCCTCGGCGTAGGACACGAGAGGGTCACGGCCCGTGCAAGGGTTCGTGGCCCGTGCAGGGGGCAAAGGAGCGTAACGGGACGGCTGATTCGGATTCGAAGACCCTCCGCCATGTGTCGGGTCCGTCGTACATGGCGGTCTGTGGTCACGGCATGGCACGTCGGCGGGGAAACGCGGGCGGTGACCGGCCGTCGAGCACAAGCAGGGCCCGGTCGGACCCGCAGGTCGTCTGCGGAACGTCCGGGTTCGAGGCGGACAGAGGACGCTCAAGGCGAGGCACAGTATGGATGCTCCGGCCACCAGGTGGACCGAGGACGACACGGACAGATCGCCCGACGCGATTCTGATCCACCGCACGCTGAACGAGGTGTCGCCCGTCGCGGACCAGGCGACCTCGTACTTCTACGCCCTGCTCTTCACTCGGCGTCCCGACCTGCGTTCCCTGTTCCCGGTCGCGATGGACATGCAGCGCGACCGCCTGTTTCGCGCAATCCTCGCCGCGGCCGACCGGATCGACGATCCCGACGCGCTGACCGAGCTTCTCGGCGAACTGGGCCGGGGCCATCGCAAATACGGCACGCTGGCCACGCACTACCCCGCGGTGGGCGAGGCGCTGCTCGGCGCGCTGAGCCGTTATGCGGCCGGTGTCTGGGACGCGGAGGCCGAGGCTGCGTGGGTGCGGGCCTACACCGCGATATCGCAGATCATGATCGACGCGGCCGCCGAGGCCGAGCAGTGGTCCCCGCCCTGGTGGCACGCCGAGGTCGTCTCGCACGAGCTGAGAACGCGTGACATAGCCGTCATCACCGTCCGCACCGATCAGCTCTACCCCTTCGTCGCGGGCCAGTACGCGGCGATGGAGACGCCCTGGTGGCCCCGGATCTGGCGGCACTACTCCTTCGCGTCGGCGCCCCGCCGCGACGGACTGCTCATCTTCCACATCAAGGCGGTTCCGGCCGGATGGGTCTCCAATGCCCTGGTGCACCGCGCCCGGCCCGGCGACATCGTGCGGCTGGGCCCGCCCACCGGTTCGATGACGGTCGATCACTCCACCCACAACGGCCTGCTCTGCCTGGGCGGAGGCACGGGCATAGCGCCGATCAAGGCGCTCGTCGAGGACGTCGCAGAGCACGGCGACCGACGCCCGGTGGAGGTCTTCTACGGGGCCCGCAGCGATCAGGACCTGTACGACATCGACACGATGCTGCGCCTCCAGAAGACCTTTCCCTGGCTCGCGGTACGTCCGGTGCTCTCCGTCGGCCGGTCGGAGCGGGAGGGCAGCATGCGGGGGCTGCTCTCGGAGGCCGTGCGCGAGTGCGGCCCGTGGCACGAGTACGACGCCTATCTCTCGGGCCCGCCCGGCATGATCCGCAGCAGTGTGGACGCGCTCAGAGGCATCGGCATGCCGGCCGAGCGCATCTGGCACGACTCCGTCGAGGACCTGGCCGCCATCGTTCCCGGCTGACGGCTGACGGCTGACGGCTGACGGCTGACGGCTGACGGCTGACGGCTGACGGCTGACGGCTGACGGCTGACGGCTGACGACTGGCGGCTGGCGGCTGACGGCGGCGGTCCCCGGCCGCCGCGGTTCCGGGCCCCGCGGCCCGGACATTCGGCCGCCCGGCCTCCCGATCCCGGGTCAGCCCAGGTCGGGCGCGTGCATCGCCCGCACGCCCTCGATGTTGCCGTCCAGGTAGTGGCGCAGCGACAGCGGCACGAGATGCACGGCCGCGATTCCCATCCGGCTGAACGGCACCCTGACGACCTCGTACTCCCCGGTGGGGGCGTCGACCTCGGGACCGTGGCGCCGGGACAGGTCCATCGACACCAGTCGGCAGACGAAGAAGTGCTGGACCTTGACGCCCTTCACGCCGCCGCCCTCGATGTGCTCGACGGTGTCGACGAAGCAGGGGACCACATCGGTGATCTCGGCGCCCAGTTCCTCGTCCATCTCGCGGTGCAGGGCGTCGACCACGGTGGCGTCCTCGGCCTCGACCCCGCCGCCCGGAGTGAGCCAGTACGGATCCACCCCGGGCTTGGTGCGCTTGATGAGGACGAGGTCGTCGCCGTCGAGCAGGATGGCGCGTGCGGTGCGCTTGACCACAGGACGTTCGGTCATGGCAAGAGCGTGGCCCAGGAAACCGGTTCTGAAACACCTGGGCGGCACCCGACGGCCTCCGACCGGCACGAACGGCGCCGGCGCGGCCGTCGTCCGGGCCTTCCGTGAACCCCGTCCGCCCTCACCAGTCGGCGGCGGCGCGCAGCAGCCACTCGTGTGCCCGCGTGATGTGCGGCAGTGCCAGCGTGCCGGTTCGCACGGCCAGGAAGTAGGTGCGCAGCGGTGGCACCGGAGGGTCGAGGAGCGCGACGACCTCACCCCGTTCCAGCGCCCCCTCGCAGAGGTAACGCGGCAGCACCGCGAGCCCGGCGCCCGCCGCAGCGCACTCCAGGACGGCCCGGAGGTCCGGGGCGATGAGGGTCCCCGTCGCGGCGGGCCGGGCCCCGAACACCGCGGACCAGTAGCGGGAGACCAGCGGCAGGCTCTCGTGCACCTCCACGACCGGCATCTGTTCCAGCATCGAGAGGCTCCCGTGCGCCGGAGCGCCCGGTCCCGGGCGTCCGGCCCAGTGCGGCGCGGCGATCAGCACGTGTTCCTCGTCGCACAGCGGCGTGGCCGTGAGCAGCCCGCCCCGCGGGCGGGATGTCGCGATGACCAGATCGTGGTGCCCGGCGGCGAGCCCCTCCAGAGTCTCCTCGGAGCCGGGGAAGAACGAACTGCGCAGGCTCAGGCCCCGGGCGACGAGCGGGGCGAGCGCGGGCAGGGCCCGCATCGACGTGAACTCGGGCGGCCCGGCCAGATGCAGGGTCCGCACCCCGGACTCCTCGTCGAGTTCGGACTCGGCGATCTCGACCAGCGCGTCCAGGTGGGGCGCCGCCCGGTGCGCGAGCTCGTCGCCCGTGGTCGTCGGCGTCACGCCCCGGGCCCCGCGCAGAAAGAGCGGGCGGCCCAGCTGCCGTTCCAGCGTGCGGATCTGCGAGGTCACCGCGGGCTGGGACAGCCCGAGCAGCGCGGCGGCCCGGGTGAAGGAACCGGCCCGGTGCACCGTGACGAAGGTGCGCAGCAGGGACAGGTCCATGTCCTGTCCCCCTCACCGCCGCGACACTTCGGACCCGTACAACTATAAATATGTCGATAGGTCGCCGCCGCTTCGGTGATTGGACACTGACGGGCAGTCAACTAGCCTTGGAGGGAAGGTTCTTCGTTCAGGGAACCGGGGCGGTCCGAGCCACGAGGGGGGAGGCTCGGGCCGCCGGCATCGTCGCCGTTCCGGGCTCCGCGCCGGTCAGTCCGCGCCCAGCGCCTCGTCCAGCGCCCGCTCCACGTCGGCCACCAGATCGGCCGCGTTCTCGGCGCCGGCCGAGAGGCGGATGAAGCCTTCCGGTACGGCGTCGCCGCCCCAGCGTGCCCGCCGCTCGGCGGTGGAGCGCACGCCGCCGAAGCTCGTGGCGTCGTCGACCAGCCGCAGCCCGGCCAGGAACCGCTCGGCCCGCCCCCGGTCGGGCAGCACGAACGACACCACGGAACCGAAGCGCCGCATCTGCCGCACGGCCTTCGGATACGAGGGGTCGGTCGGCAGCCCCGGATACCGCAGCCCGGTCACCTCCCGGCGCTCGGCCAACGCCTCGGCCAGGGCCAGCGCGTTGGCGCACTGCCGGTCGATCCGCAGCTCCAGCGTGGCGAGGGAGCGGTGCGCGAGCCACGCCTCCATCGGCCCGGGGATCGCGCCGACGACCTTGCGCCAGCGCCGCACCCCCGCGGCCAGCCGGGGGTCGCGGCAGGTCACATGGCCGAGCAGGATGTCACCGTGACCGGTCATGCCCTTGGTGTCGCTGGCCACCGAGAAGTCGGCCCCCAGTTCCAGCGGACGCTGTCCGAGCGGCGTGGCGAGGGTGTTGTCGACGGCCACCAGCGCGCCCGCCGCGTGCGCGGCGCCGACGAGCCGCCGCACGTCGCACACGTCGAGCCCGGGGTTGGACGGGGTCTCGATCCACAGCAGCGAGGCGCCCTCCAGGACGCGGAGCTGGGCGTCGCCGGCGGTCGGCGCGGTCCGCACCTCGACGCCGTACGCCTCCAGCTGCTCCCGTACCAGCGGCAGTGCCTGGTACCCGTCGTCGGGCAGCACCACGACATCGCCGGTGCGGGCCCGGGACAGCAGCACGGCCGAGATCGCCGCCATGCCGGAGGAGAGGACGACGGTCTCGACCGGCTCTCCCGGCGCCTCCAGCTCGCCGATGGCGCGCTCCAGGTGGGTCCAGGTCGGATTGGCGTCCCGGCCGTAGGTGTACGGGCCGACGGGCTCGCCGGAGAGGTGGAAGTGCGCGGCGAAGACCGGCCCGGGCAGGGTGGGCTCGAACTGCACGGGTTCGGGCAGCCCGGCCCGTACCGCTCTGCTTCCGTCACCGATGGTGCTCATGCCGCTCCTCGTCGCTCCCGGCCCCGGCGTCGTGGCCGGAATGGCTCTACCGGCCCGCGCTCCGGCACGGCGCCTCGCCGCGTCGGCGCATCGCCCGAGTACATCGTGTCGCGGCCCGTCGCATCCAGTCGCGCGGCGTCGCCGCGGGCGCGTCGGGCCGGTCAGTCCTCGTCGGGCAGCACCATGTTCAGCGCCCACGACACGATCGAGACGATCAGGCCGCCGAGCACGGCGGTCCAGAAGCCGCTGACGTGGAAGCTCAGGTCGAACAGACCGGCCAGCCAGGAGGTCAGCAGCAGCATGACGGCGTTGACCACCAGGGTGATCAGCCCCAGGGTGAGGAAGAAGAGCGGCAGGGTGAGCAGCTGCACGACCGGCTTCACCACGAAGTTCACCACGCCGAAGATCAGGGCGACCAGGATCAGCGTGAGCGCCTTGCGCCCGGTGCTGCCGCCTTCCAGCGTGATGTCCTGGAGCAGCCATATGGCCACGGCCAGCGCACCTGCGTTGGCGATCGTCTTGACTACGAAATTCTTCATGTGTCTGATCGTGGCAGACGCGATCGGTGGCGAACACCGGCGGGAACGGAAAACAAGGGGCGGACCGGATGAAGGCATTCAGACTGGACGAACTGGAGGCGGAGCGCGCCGCCAACGACGGCGCCTACCTCCAGTTCGTGAAGGAACGGAACATGTCCGTCGGCCTGTACGCGCTGAACGCCGGCGACCTCGACCCGCAGCAGCCGCACCGGGAGGACGAGGTCTACTTCGTGGTCAGCGGGCGCGCCTCGATCACGGTCGGCACGGAGACCACGCAGGTGGGCCGGGGGAGCGTGGTGTACGTGCCCGCCGGGGCGCCCCACAAGTTCCACCACATCACCGAGGACCTGCGGGTCATGGTCGTCTTCTCCCCGCCGGAGAGCTGAGCGTCCCCGCCGGAGAAGGCCGGGCTCCGGCCCCCGGTGGGCGGGGCCGGGGCGGACCGCCGGACGCCGCGGAACTACGGGTTCCGGTATCAGGGATCCCTAGGGGGTCGATCAGGGGACGGCAAGGGGTGCGGAGCCCCGTCGCGCCGCCCCCGCCCCTCTAGCATCGAAGTGTCGGAACAGCTGCTCACGGAGGCGAGGCGAGGACGATGGCCGTGCGGGAGATATTCGCTGGGTTGCCCTGGTGGGTGAAGTGGATCGCGGTTCCGGTCATCGCGATCGTCGTGTTCGGCGGGCTGATCGCCAGCGTGCTCGGATTCGTGATCGGCCTGCTCTTCAAGATCCTGGTCTTCGTGATCCTGGTCGGCGGCCTGATCTTCGTCGTACGCAAGTTCATGTCCTCCTCCGGCGGAGGGTGGTAGGACGATCGGAATCCAGCCAGGGTATTAGCCCAGGTGAGCTAAGCGAGGGATGAAAACAGGCCCCTCGGGGATGCGGCCGATATGGTGGCATTCCGCTGCCGTCACCTGGGAATTAACTGTCCGTCACCACCTTGACCAGTGGTTTGCGCGGTGTTCGGCCTTCGGACCCCAGTCATGCGGCGGTCTGTGGGGGTGGCCCCCACAGACGGGCTGACCGCCCGTCACCATGCCTGGGGGTGACCGTTGACCACGGTATCGAGCACCGCAGCCCCGACGTTGATCGGTTCGGTGCAGCGGGCGCTGAGGCTGCTGGAGGCGGCGGGCGCGCACCGGGACGGAGCGCCCGCGAAGCAACTGGCCAGGGAGGCGGGCCTGCCCCTCCCCACGGCCTACCACCTGCTGCGCACCCTGACCCACGAGGGTTATCTGCGCCGCGAGAACGGGGTGTTCCGCCTCGGCGGCGCCGCCCGTCGCCTGATCTCGGACGGTCCGCCGCAGAACCGCCGCAGCAGGATGGCGGAGTCGCTGAACCGCTGGCGCGACACCATCGGCGCACCCGTGTACTGCGCCGTCTACCGCGACGGCGAGATCGAACTCGTCGCCGTCGCCGACCACCCCACCACTCCCGCCGTGGGGGACTGGTCCTCCTTCCGTGAGGCCGGGCACGCCCACGCGATCGGCCAGTGTCTGCTGAGCAGGCTGGACGAGAAGGCCCGCGAGGACCATCTGGACCGTTATCCGGTTCGGCCGCTGACCCGCTATTCGGTGAAGGACCGCGCGGCGTTCCTGGAGCGGCTGAGGTCGCTGGAACGAACGGAACCTGTCGTCGAACGACAGGAGTACGCGCTGGGAACGGTCTGCGCGGCCATCCCGATCACCGCCGGCTTCACCACCGCCGCCATGGCGATTTCGGTACCCCTGGAACAGGAACATCGATTGCTCCCCGCAGTCGAACAGCTACGTGGCGAAGTTGCCAACCTCTTGCGTTCGTTCGTGTTCTCTATCAGTATCTGAAAAATCACTCCTTGTGATCTGCTATCGCGTGCACCACGATGGCGTCAATAGGGCCACGGGGGATCATTCCTGGCCAGATTCATCTACTGCGGGGTTGGACGATGCGCGAGTCGGTTCAAGCTGAGGTCATGATGAGCTTCCTCGTCTCCGAGGAACTCTCTTTCCGGATCCCGGTGGAGCTCCGGTACGAAGTGAGTGATCCGTATGCGATTCGGATGACCTTCCATCTGCCCGGTGACGCCCCCGTCACGTGGGCCTTCGGCCGTGAGCTGCTGCTCGACGGCCTCAACAGCCCCAGTGGTGACGGGGACGTGCACATCGGACCCACGGAGCCCGAGGGGCTCTCCGATGTGCACATCCGGCTGCAGGTGGGTGCCGACCGCGCCCTCTTCAGGGCGGGTTCCGCGCCTCTTGTCGCCTTCCTCGACCGGACGGACAAGCTCGTTCCGCTCGGTCAGGAATGCACACTGGGTGATTTCGAGGGGAACCTGGAGGAGGCCCTGGGGCGGATCCTCGCCGAGGAGCAGAACGCCGGCTGAAGGGCATCGCGTCTCCGGCCGGCCGCCCGCCGGTCGAACGTGACATCCGCCGAACGGGTGAATCGCTCTCCGTATTGTTCGCCGCATCGCCCGCGGTGCCGCCCTCCGGGCCGTTCCCCGCACGGGGTCGCCCCGCGACGTCGGCCGACCGGGCTCCGTCGTGCGGCGCTCATGGTCTCGTCCTGCGGCGGCGGCCCCTCCCGGTCCGTACGGGTGCTGGAGCTCCGGCTCCCGCGCCGAGCCCTGTGCGGTCCGCGGAGACGACCAGCGCGGCGAGCACGGTCGTCACCGGCACCGAGGCGACCAGCCCGATCGAACCGACCAGCGTGCGCACGATCTCCTCGGCCACCAGTTCGCTGCCGGCCACCGTCTCCACGCTGCTCCGGGCGATCGAGAACAGCAGCAGCAACGGCAGCGCCGCGCCCGCGTAGGCGAGCACCAGCGTGTTGACGACCGAGGCGATGTGGTCGCGCCCGATCCTGATGCCCGCCCGGTAGAGATCGCGCATGCCCAGCGCCGGATTGGCCTGGTGCAGTTCCCAGACGGCCGACGTCTGGGTGACCGTCACGTCGTCGAGCACCCCCAGCGATCCGATGATGACACCGGCCAGCAGCAGGCCGCTCATGTCGATGTGCGGATACAGGCCGTGGATGAGGCCGGTGCTGTCGTCGGTGTTGCCGGTCAGGCTCGCCCAGCCGATGAACAGCGAGCCGAGCAGCCCGGTCAGCAGGAGCGAGACCAGCGTGCCGACCACCGCGACCGAGGTGCGGGCGGTGAGTCCATGACATGCGTAGAGGGCGATCAGCATGATCGCACTGGCCCCGACCACCGCGACGACCAGCGGATTCGATCCCTGGAGTATGGCCGGGAGGATGAACAGGGTCAGCACGGCGAACGACACGGCGAGCGCGATCAGCGCCATCACCCCGCGCATCCGGCCCACCGCGACCACCACCAGCGCGAAGACCCCGGCCAGCAGCGCCATCGGGAACCGCCGGTCCACATCGGTCACCGAGTACTGCAGCTCGCGGGGCGCGTCCGGGGCGTACGCCACGACCACGCCCTGACCCTCGCGCAACTGCCGCGGCGCGTCGGGCTGGACGATCTCCACGAAGGTCCGGCCCCGGTCGTGACCGGTCGCCACCTCGACGGTGGCCTTCGCGCAGGTCGCGGAGCCGGGCGCCGGCGCGGTGGTCTCGCCGGCGGCCGGTGTCCGGCCGGCGTTCACCTCCTCGCAGCTCACCTTGTCGACTCTCACCACCTTGCCCCGCTGGGTCTGCTGGTCGAAACCGACGCCGGTCCGCTCGTGCGGAGGCGCGCCGCCCGGCCAGAGCGCCACGAGCCCGACGAGGACCGCGGCGGCGAATGGGATCAGCACGGCGGCGATGACCTTCCGCAGATGCCGGGAGACGGGCGCGGCGGGTCCATGGTTGTGCGCATGACCGTGCTGATGGCCCGGCTGATGGCCCTGCTGTTCGGGAACGCTGTGGAGGGACGTCACCGGCCGATCATCGCAAGGAGACGAGGGCCCTCTGTTCATCCCGTCGGACGGGGCGTTAGCGTGGGGGAGCCTTTGCACACGCGGGAGCTCGGAGCACCGGGCTGAGAGGGCGCTGATATCCGTACGTCCGTACGGGAGGGCTGCGCCGACCGCCGAACCTGTTACCGGGTAATGCCGGCGTAGGGAGTAGGTCTCATGACCACATCGGACGCACGCACGCCTGCCTCCAACCAGAACGACGAGGCCGGGAAGTCCATCGGCTGGCACAAGGGATACGTCCAGGGCTCGCGCCCGGACATCCGGGTGCCGGTCCGTCAGGTGCATCTCACCAACGGCGAGGACGTGTCGCTGTACGACACGTCCGGGCCGTACACCGATCCCGCAGTGGAGACCGACGTCCGTCGCGGACTCGCACCGCTGCGGGAGAACTGGATCATCGCGCGCGGCGACACCGAGGAGTACCCGGGCCGCCCGTCCCGCCCCGAGGACGACGGGCTCAGGCACACCTCGCCGCGCGGCGGAGGCGGACTGCGCAACCTCGACGCGGTCTTCCCCGGACGGCCCCGGCTGCCGCGCCGCGGCCGGGACGGGCGGGCGGTCACCCAGCTCGCGTACGCCCGGCGGGGCGAGATCACCCCGGAGATGGAGTACGTCGCCATCCGGGAGAACGTCGAGCCGGAGGTGGTCCGCGAGGAGATCGCGGCGGGCCGCGCCGTGCTGCCGGCCAACATCAACCACCCCGAGACCGAGCCGATGATCATCGGGAAGCGGTTCCTGGTGAAGGTCAATGCCAACATCGGCAACTCCGCGGTGACGTCCTCCATCGAGGAGGAGGTGGAGAAGATGACGTGGGCGACGCGCTGGGGCGCCGACACGGTCATGGACCTTTCCACCGGCCGCAACATTCACACCACCCGTGAGTGGGTACTGCGCAACTCACCCGTGCCGATCGGCACCGTCCCCCTCTACCAGGCCCTCGAGAAGGTCGACGGCAGGGCCGAGGAACTGACCTGGGAGATCTACAAGGACACCGTCGTCGAACAGGCCGAGCAGGGCGTCGACTACATGACGGTCCATGCCGGCGTACGCCTGGCGTACGTTCCGCTGACCGCGCGCCGCAAGACCGGCATCGTCTCGCGCGGCGGCTCGATCATGGCGGCGTGGTGCCTCGCGCACCACAAGGAGTCGTTCCTCTACGAGCACTTCGAGGAGCTCTGCGAACTGCTCGCGGCCTACGACGTGACGTACTCGCTGGGCGACGGGCTGCGGCCCGGTTCGATCGCGGACGCCAACGACGAGGCGCAGTTCGCCGAACTGCGCACGCTCGGCGAGCTGAACACGATCGCCAAGCGGCACGGCGTGCAGACCATGATCGAGGGGCCGGGCCACGTCCCGATGCACAAGATCAAGGAGAACGTCGACCTCCAGCAGGAGATCTGCGAGGAGGCGCCCTTCTACACGCTCGGTCCGCTGACCACCGACGTCGCGCCGGCGTACGACCACATCACCTCGGGCATCGGCGCGGCGATGATCGCCTGGTGGGGCACGGCGATGCTCTGCTACGTGACGCCCAAGGAGCACCTCGGGCTGCCCGACCGGGACGATGTGAAGACCGGGGTGATCACGTACAAGATCGCGGCCCATGCCGCGGATCTCGCCAAGGGGCATCCGGGGGCGCAGGAGTGGGACGACGCGCTGTCCGACGCGCGGTTCGAATTCCGCTGGGAGGACCAGTTCAACCTGTCCCTGGACCCGGTCACGGCGCGGGAGTTCCATGACGAGACGCTGCCGGCCGAGCCGGCGAAGACGGCGCACTTCTGCTCGATGTGCGGCCCGAAGTTCTGCTCGATGAAGATCAGCAGAAGCATCACCGAGCAGTTCGGCCCTGATGGGGCTGTGACCAGCGAAGATGAGGTAGCTGCCGGAATGCTCGCCAAGTCCGCCGAGTTCGCGGCGCAGGGCAACCGGCTGTATCTGCCGATTGCGGACTGATCTTCTGTCGTCTCAGCGTCCCCCGGCATACCTTCCGGGGGACGCTGTCCGTCTCAGAATCGGTGCGCACTCGGCAGGATTCGAATCTGCAACCTTCTGATCCGTAGGATCGGGCAGGCCGTCGGGCGGGGGCTGCGCCTTACTCCCGGCTAATCGCTGGTGGTCGTGATCAGCAGCCTCTGTGTGCCGTCGTTGCCGTCAGCTCTGAACAGGGTGGCACCGGCTCGCAGCGTACGCAGCACCTCCGGCCCAGCCTGGCTGAGAGTTACAACTTTCTCTGCAGGTTCAAGGCGGCTCGTTCCGCTCACCGCGCGCTCCCCGGCTACGTCGCGCGGCTGGAGCGAGCACCAGGGTGGGGAAACCCACTGTGGCTGGGGCGGTCGGCTCCACGGCTTAGGCAGCCACTTTGGGGCGAGCTTTTAAGGTCATGGCCCCAAAGCCGTGCTCTACAGGCAGGTCCACCGACTGCCTGACTCGCCATCAGCGTACGGGGCCGTGATCACTCGCCCCAGAGCAGCTCCAGCCCAAAGCTGCTCTGCCGACCTTGCGACTCTGCTGAAGGCCCAACCAACAACGCAGGTCCCAGATATGATCTGACTGTGGCGATTTCAGAGAAATCTATGAAGATCCTTTGGGCTCGCAGTGGCGGTTGCTGCGCTATCTGCAGAACGACACTCGTGGTTTCGCGAGAGGTTGAGGCGGATGACCATTCCGTCATTGGAGAAATGGCCCATATCCACCCGCAGTCACCTGGCGGACCGAGAGGCAATGTACCTTTCACCGGAAATAGAGATCACCACGCGAATCTTGTTCTGCTATGCGGGAACCATCACAAGGTAGTCGACGACCACGAAAATGGCTGGCCCGTGGAAAGGATGTTGAAACTCAAGGCAGACCACGAAGCGTGGGTTTTAGAGACACTTACTCACAAACCCCTCCGTATCACTATCGATCCGAGTGGGCCTGATCCAAAAAAAGAAAAATTCTATATGGTCAACTCGGGGGCAGAGTTGTGGGATCTAATTTCTGATGCTCGATCCCTGCTTCCTAGCTATTCGGAAGAGAATAATCAAAAAGACGAAGAAGTGGAGAATGTCCTTGGGTTGCTAGAAGAGCTTAAGGAGTGGATGGAGTTGGGCGATGTTCTTGAAACTATGGCGGAGCAGCGAAACGCGAGGAAGCGTATGGACGCCATCTTGAAGGAGTGTTCAGATAGCGGCTACATTCTGTACTCGCGCAAAATCAAATTCCGCACCACGGGAGGGGTCGACCCTAGTCCCATGACCTGGTGGCAGGCGGAAGTCCGCGCTGTCCCTTTCGGGCATTTCTTCAAATTGGTGGAGGAGCACTTGAAAGAAAAGGGCAGCGCTGATGGGGGTGATGTTTAGAGAGTGATTAAGTGGGTGAACCTTTGACGTCATCGAAATATGGAGGTGCGAATTTTGAATAACCCGGTAGACGTCGATGCGAGCGGGCAAATCGTAGATTTTACACCTTTGCGCAACGCTTTTGACTACCTGGACAGCGTCTTCGAGCACTTGGCGAACAAGCCGTCACCACCAGATGCGCGCGCTCTCAAGTATGCGGTACTCCATCTGCAAGCTGCTACAGAAATTCTCTTGAAGGCGCGTCTGATTCACGAGCATTGGAGTCTCGTTTACCGGGATCCGAAGGCTGCGTCCTTGAGTCAATTCCGTGCCAGCGTCTTCGATAGTTGCTCCGTTGAAGCGACAATTGACCGCCTTGAGAAGGTTGCCGAGGTTCTGATTGAGAAAAAGGATCGCGATGCGATCAATAGCCTGACGAAGACTCGGAATGCATTCACTCACTATGGCCTAACTGCATCGGCATTCGCGCTTGAGTCGCAAGCAGCCAAAGTTTTGGCATTTCTGCTTCCCTTCGCCACAGAGCAGCTCGTGCCAAAACTTGATGAGGATGATACCTGGGTGATAGGCAAAGTCGACAGTTACTGGCTGCAGCTTGCCAATCTCCAAGCTGTCGTTGACGAACGCATGAAGAAGCAAACTCAAGCTACATTCTGATTACACAGTTTTGTGTCCCGACTGTCGTCAATTCTCTCTAATTCCCGGTCAGGTTCCAGTCTGCCTCTTCTGTCTGCAAGATTTCAACGATCCGCAAAACGCCGCTCTCAACTGGGGATACGGTGTGCTCGGGGACCCGGATGATGGCCCCGAGTGGTTCGTGGATGACTGTCACTGCGGTGCAGAAAGCACGCTCGTATTTCCGGTGTCTACAGTTGGGTTCGGCCTAGAGGATGTGGCCCTATGCTTCGCTTGTCGCGCTGTCTACCGTGAGAAGCGAAACCCTGAGCTGGCCGAAGATGGACGAGCTTCGGAGTAAACCCACTGAACTATCGTCTCGCCGTGCAGCAGCCTGGATACATCGCTGCAGACGTCAGACAAGCGCATTTCAGCGCCCTCTCTCAGGCTCTCGTGTCAGCGAGCGGCGGACGCTGGAGCGGGCTGACATCGAACTTTTAAAGCAGGTGTCACGGGCGCGATCAGCCGAGATAGGGCCGCTTACGGTGTTCCAGGTAATGACGGATCCGGAGCTGCTGCGTGTGGTGCATCGGCAGTTGATCAATCTCCTCTGGCTGGACGAACCGTAGTTCCGTTGACTCGTCCGAGATCGCGAGTCGGCCGCCGACCACGCGGGCGGTGAAGCAGACGTTGAACTGTCTGCGCACCTCACCGTCCGAGTAAGCGATGATGTGTCGAGGGTCGGTGTAAATGCCCACGAGCCCCGTGATCTCTACGTCCAGACCCGTTTCCTCCTTCACCTCCCGGACGGCCGTTCCTGGGAGGGAGTCGGTCATCTCCATGCCGCCACCAGGGAGCGCCCAAAGGTCGTTATCCCGTCGGCGCTGAAGGAGCATGCGCCCTTCGTCGTCGGTCACCACGGCGGACGCGGCGACCACCAAGCTGTTCGGCTCAGGAGCCGCCGGATCGTCGTAGTACTCGGTGCGTGCCATGATCACTCTTCCCTTACCGGCGTCGCGGTCTCCCACACCGCGTCGAAGCTGCCAGCGTATGTGTCGAACATGCCGCCCTCTCCGCTGCGCCGAAGGTGCCACACAGGCGCAGCGTAGGCGTTCACGCCCCAGACATGGGCATTGACCATCGCCTGGTCATCCGCACGATAGATCGAGTTGTAGAGCGTGGTGGCATGGGTGCGCACCTCGATGCCGGGTACTCCGGCAAGGGGGCGATAGTGCATGAGGGCGAGACGGCAACGGGACTCGATTCCGTGGCCGAACCTCTCTTCCCTGCCGCGCTCTTGGACATTCGTGCTCTCCGGGTCGCCGACCGCGATGCGGACCGCGCACCCCTCGGCCGCTCGCTCTCGCAGCACGTCATTGAGCCGCGGGTACGCCTCGTGCAGGAAGACGGCCGCATACACCAACACGTCGATGTGCTCGCGGGCCTGCGTCAGCATGTCGACGAAGGTGGACACGGGGACGTCCGCCCGCTGGTCGTAGAGAGCCACAAGTTCCGGACTGACGGCGCGGGCAGGGCGTGCCTGCCGGAGCGCTGGCCATAGAGCGTGCACGTCTTCTCCTAGCGTTTCCGCTACCAACATGGCCGTAGCACGGCGCGGCGTACGCCCCAAATTGACCCATCGTTCGACGGACTTGGGGTCGACTTCGACCTTGTCCGCGAGGGCGGTGTACGTCCAGCCGCCGGCCGCCATGGCAGCACGTAGCCTCTCGTTCGGCATCCCAATCTCTCCCATCATTCGGGGACGGCACTAGGGACGTTTTACCCGACGCGGGACGTCCCGAAGTGGTGTTTGGCGGAGGTTCCGACGTCCTCATGAACGGCAGCATGCTCGTGTCCATGGCGAGCAATCAGCAGACCAGACCCGGAATCGGCGAACTGGCCAAGGACCAGAAGACCGGATGCATCGGCCTCGTCATGGCCGAGATCGGTGGCCGCGTTCAGATACGACCGGTGAGCGGTGGCACCGAGTGGGACGCCATGCCCGGTGACGTGGTGGCACCCAAGGCGCGGGAGGAACTGAGCGCGCGCCTGGCCGTGAAGAACAACAACAGCCGGGTCGGCCTGTGATGCGCGTCATCGGCCGGTACGCCGGTGTCCTCTTCATCATCAGCATCAGCGCTTCGTGCGGATTGGTGATCGGGGCCGCGATCGGGACCGGCACCTAGACCGGTCCGTCTTGGGCGGGTTGGCCGAATCCGCGGCTCCCTCGTCCCCGTTCAGGGCGGGCCACCAAACTCCCCCGGCGTTCTTCGAGCTGAGATCGGCGGCCGGGATGGAGGCACTGCCCACGCACTTCTTCAATCCAAGGAGGACGTACGCATGACGGCAACGGTGAATGACCAGAGGACCGGCCGTGGGGTGGTCGGTGAGGAGCTGTTCGAGAGCCTCGCCCACTTCGTGGCCGTTCACAACGGGCAGACGCCCGAGCGTGCCGAGCGGATCGCCGACCAGGCCGTGGCCTTCCTGGTCACCGTGGCGACGGCGGCCGTTCCGATGGTCCCGTCCGATGACGTGGACCTTGGCCTGCACGCTCTGATCCTGCACACCAAGGAGTACGCCGAGCTCTGCGAGAAGCACGCGGGCCGCTTCCTCCACCACAACCCGAGGCCCGGCGGGGGACCGCGTGACCCGAAGATGGTTGCCGCGTCGGCCCAGGCCATGAAGGCCAGCGGGTTCATGGTCTTCGACGACCTGTGGACCGTGGACGGGGAGAACCTGGCGCAGTGCGACTCCGACTGCGGCCGGCCCTACGGTCAGGCGTAGCCCTCGGCGTCAAGGACGCGGCCGGCCTCTGCGCGGGGTCGGCCGCACCCGTCTGGAACGAAGGAGAGAGTCTTGTCCGGCCCACCCCCTGAACTGCCGGTCGTCGTGCTCGACGCGCTCATGCCCACCGCTCAGCGTCTCGTCCTCAACCGTCGCGGCTCGATGGTCTGGGACGTGGAGAGTCACCGGGGGCGGTACGCGGTGAAACTCGGGTACCCGATCGAGGCGACGTCCGAATGGCCGGCCCAGCCCTGGACGGCGCTCGCCCCCGCACGCGAAGGCGCTGTTCTTTACCGCCTGGGCTCCGCAGAGATCGCCTACGGCGAGTGGGAGCACGGGACGTGGAACATCCAGCCGTGGCGCGAGGGGGCCGACCTGTACCGGGTGTGGGAGCCGTGCCGCGAGCAAGGCGCGTCGCTCGAACCACGCGCGAGCGTCGCCCTCGGATGCGTGGAAGCCCTGGCGGAGCTGCACGCCAAGGGCTGGGCGCACGGAGACGTACAGCCAGCCCACTTCATCGTAGGGCCAGAGCAGACGCACCTCATCGACCTCGCCTTGGCCCGTGGTGGCCACGTGCCCGCCGGGTATGACTTCCCGTTCCGGGGGTGCCTCGTCCACTACGAGGCGCCGGAGATCGCGCGCAGTGTCCTCGCCACCGGCGTGGCCGAAGCGACACAGCCTGCTGACATCTACGCCCTGGGAGCCTCGTTGCTGATCTCGGCCACGGGCTGGCGGGTGGTCGAATACCCGGACGACGCGCCGCGCCCCGTGCAGCGACAAGCCATCGTCGATGGAAAGCGCCAGGCCGCGCGGGTACCCGGCGAGCTCGGCGGCCTGGTCGAAGCCATGCTCAGCCCGGCGCCGGAGGACCGGCCGACCATCTACGAGGTGGGCAAAGCCCTGAGCTGATTGCCCTGAGCTCTGCGCTGGCCGTTCCGCTCGGGGCTGGGAGAGCACAACAACGAAAGACCGGACCACCCCTCGCCTGGACAGCATCCGGGGTGGTCCGGTCGCGGAATCCCTGATCAGGACCCCGGTGCGGATGGTACCGGGGTGGTCGTCGTGCCCTGAGAGGGGCCGATTCCAACCCCCGCTCTTGAACTGTCGAGTTGGAGAGGGATGCGGGCCGTGCGGTTCGGCCAGCCTGGTTGTCCTGGTGAGGTGATGGGTGGTGCACGTGACATCGCGTCCGGCTGGAGCGGCTTTGGCCGGTGGCCTGCCCGGTCTGGGGTCGGGCATGTTCAGGGGGCCGTACGCTGGCCCGGCAACTCGGGCAGGCTTTGCCCCTGCACACCTACTTCCGCGACCACAAGGGATCCGATAAGGAGTCCAAGCGCCTCGCTGCCCTGCGGCCGAGAACACCCGGCTCGTGGAAGAGCTGGTCAGGAAGGGGTGCAGCGTCGGCATCCTTATCATCCTCATCACGCAGAAGCCCACGGGCGATGCCATCCCCACGTCCATCCGGGACGTGTGCCCGGTCGGCATGTCCTTCGCGCAGAAGACCGCTGACGCGGCTGTGGTCGCCCTCGGGGACGACATCCGCGATTGGCCCGACGCCAATCCGACGACGTTGCAGGACCCCGCCTATGTCGGCGTCGTGGTCATGAACAGCCCTGGCAAGGCGGGCTTCACCCGCCTGCGTACCCCGTACGTCGACGAGGAGGACGCGTCCCGCATTGCGGCCGAGACCGCCCACCTCACGGCCGACCCCGCAGACCTGCTCACTGCGCAGCTCCTGGCCGGAATCGACCTGACCAAGGACGACGACACGGACGACGGCGACGGCGTGCCGCTCGCTGCCTGACCCCGCGCTCGCTCGCCAACGACGCATCGTTAGGGAGGTGAACCCCCTATGTCTGAGGACCGGATCACCCCGCGCACCGTGACCGTGGTCATGGGCGTAATTGCTGTTCTGGCCTGCGTCTTCTCCTTCGGTAACGTTTGGGCCCTCGCCCTGCGGCTCGGCATCCCGGAGCCCATCGCGCCGCTGATCGCTCCGATGGTGGACCTGTCCGTGGTCGGACTCCTGGTGGCCCTGCGCTACCTCTCGCTGCGCGGTGTCCCGCCAGAGCAGATGAAGGCCGCTACCCGGCTGATGCACTTCTCCGGTCTGCTGACCCTGGCCCTCAATATTGCCGAGCCCCTGGCCGCCGGCCACTACGGCCGCGCTGCCGTGGACGCCGTGGCCCCACTGCTCCTCCTCGGCTGGGGAGCCGTCGGCCCCCAGCTCCTTCGGGCCTTCCACGCCATCGGCACCCCCGCGCCCGTCCCCGTCGTCACGGAGCCGAGACCGGAACCCCGGCCCGTTCCCGCGCCGGTCGTCCCAGCTGAGGAAGACGAGCCTGCCGCCATCCCGGCCCCTGCCGATCCGGCCCCCGTGCCCGAGCCCGCACCCGTGACGGCCCCGCCCGTGCCCGCCCCGGCCCTGGTGCCTGCGGTCAAGGTGCCCGAGCCGCTGCTGAACGAAGCGCGCTCGATCGCGGACGCCCACCGCGTCCAGCACGGCGAGCCCATCACCACCGCTCAGCTCAAGGCGCGGCTCGGCGTCGGCCTGCCCATGGCCACCGCCCTGCACTCGGCCTTGACGGCCTGACCTTCCCGCCGGCCTTCCGGCTCCCCTCCCGCACCCGGCCCCCAAGGGGCTCGGTCCGCCATGCCCCGAGCAGCCCGCGCATCCGTCGGCCTGCTCGGGGCCCCAGCCCAGCACGAAGGGAGAACCCGCCCCATGAAGCGCCCCCTGGACCTGCGCCACGTCGTCAGCCCCGCCCTGCGGGACCTGATCGAGCTGGCCCACCTCGACGACTTCGACCGCGTGACGGAGCAGGTCCGCAACGTCCGCAGCTGCACCCGCCCGGTCAACCTCGTCGGCCACACCGCCACCCTTGACGCCGCCACCCGCACCGTGGTCCGTGCCTACTCCACCGCCGACGAACCCACCGGACGTCTCCTCACCACCTGCGGCAACCGTCGTGCCTCCCGCTGCCCGGCCTGCTCCCGCGTCTATGCCGCAGACACGTACCACCTGATCAAGGCGGGACTCTCCGGCGGCAAGACCGTCGCGGAAGACGTCCGCACCCATCCCCGCGTCTTCGTCACGCTCACCGCTCCCTCCTTCGGCCCGGTCCACAACCGCCCCACCACCAACGCGGGCAAGCCCGTGGACTGCCGGTGCGGCCGACGTCACGCCGAGGATGACCCCGCCCTGGGCACGCCGCTCGCCCCAGCCTCGTACGACTACACCGGCGCCGTGCTCTGGAACGCCCACGCCGGGGCCCTCTGGGCACGCTTCACCATCTACCTCCGCCGCGAACTTGCCGCCCAACTCTGCGTCACACAGAAGGCGTTGAAAGCAGCTCTGCGTGTTTCCTTCGCCAAGGTCGCCGAGTACCAGAAGCGCGGCCTGGTTCACTTCCACGCTGTGATCCGCCTCGACGGCCCCGAGGGGCACACCACCGCGCCCCCTTCCTGGGCCACCCTTGACGCCCTGGACCACGCCGTAAGCGCCGCTGCCCGACGCGCTCAGCTCACCATCGAGTCGGACGCCGTGGGAGAACGGGTGATCGCCTGGGGCGACCGCATCGACGTCCGTGAGATCAAAGCCCTGGGAGACGGCGAGCTCACTGACCAGAAGGTTGCGGCCTACGTCGCCAAGTACGCCACCAAGAGCGCCGAGGGCTCCGGCACGGTTGACCGCACCCTTGTCTGCCGCCCCTGCTCCGGACGCGGATACACCAACGGACCGGACGGCTTCCGCGACCTGTGCGCAGACTGCGACGGCACCGGACAGGCCGAACCCCTGCGCGACCTCCCCGTGCAGCAGCACGTCAGGCAGATGATCCGCACCGCCTGGGCCCTCGGCCACCTGTCGGAATTCGCAGACCTCAAGCTCTGGAAGTGGGCCCACATGCTCGGCTTCCGTGGCCACTTCTCCACCAAGTCCCGCGCTTACTCCACCACCCTCGGCGCTCTCCGCGACGTACGCCGCGCCTGGCGTACCGCCCATGCCGATGCGGCCCGTTCCCGCGCCAGCCACCCCGCCCCCGACGAGAACACCACCCTCGTCACCGAGTCCTCCTGGGCCTACCTCGCCTCCGGCTACCGCCCAGGCGAGGAACTCCTCGCCAACCAGGTCCGCCACGACCTCGCCCATGCCGAACGCCTCAAGACAGAAGGGAACCCCTGGCAGTGATCACGGTCGTCGAGAAGCCGGTTCGTTCCCGGGCGGACGAGGCCAGGGAACGTTGGATCCGGAAGTGCGTGGACGAGGCCCCGCCGCTGAGTGACGCCCAGCTCAAGAGCATCGGCACGGTGCTGGGCATCCGACTTACGCGAAGGCGTGAGGAACCGGCTAAAGACCGTTTCGTTGGCGCCTACCGCGTACGAGCTCATTAGGGCCTGTCCGGCGGATCCTTCGGCTCGGCACGCCTGGCACGACTTCGTGGCCGAATCCCCGAGTGCGCCCAAGGCTGGCGCTCCCGGCGTTGGGCCGCGCCAAGGTTGGGTTCAGGCGAGCGACGGCCACCGATCGGCAGCCCACTCCAGCCATCCCGACCATCCAGGAGGCGGACCTCCGATCTCGTGCCCACCGAGTTCGGCGGCGTCGGGCTCCTCGAAGAGCGTCCTCCAGTGCACGAGGTCCGCTTCGCTCATCGGGAAGGTCTGATCCGGGGTGGCCGACTGGCGATGGGTGATTCGAGCACGTTGGGTCTCATGGTCCACCGGCACGTATACAAGCTGGCAGACTGCCCCTACAGACTCCACCAACCAGCGGATCGCGGACCTCTCGTCACGGGACCAGCATCCGAAATCCAGGACCACGTTGGTTCCAAGTCTCAGCGCCTCAAGACCGAGCCAGAGCAGCCGCCCTTCCAGCACGTCGCGCTTCCCATCCGCCTCCGGCTCGCCGAACAGCGGAATCATCCACTCATCGGGCGTCAGCCGCAGGGCCCTGTGCTCCTCGGCGAGTTGCCGAGCCCTTGTGGTCTTACCGGCCCCGGGCAGGCCGATTGTAAGGAACAACGTGGTCACATCCTGATCGTAATCAGAGGGACCAAGTGCAGGACGACTGCTTTTCTGCCGGGATCGCTGGCCCACGCCGCGGCCGGGCGCGATGACACCCAGTGGTGGTGACGCGCGCGTCACAGGCACCTCGCATCTGGGGCCGGGCCGCGGAACGGAACCGCGCCGGCGGCCTGGGCACCTTCAAAGCACGGCCCGGTTCAAATGCTGTGCTGGGCATCCGCCTCACTCGGAAGTACGCCACACAGGCTTGAGCAGCTCGTAGTCGAACGCCTTGTTCCCCTTGCCGCCGGGGACGGCCACAACGGCTACGAGCGCATCCTTTATGGCCTTGCGCTTCTGCGTCAGCGTCTTGCCCTGGAACGACGCGGCGATGTCGCCCTCTGCCGCCTCGGCCTCCGCCTTCAACGCCTCGTGCTTTGCCTGGTCGGTCCGCAACTCCTTGATGCGGCGCTCGATCACCGGAAGGTTCTGGAAGAACGCCTCGTCGTCGATGTCGGTGTCCTCGTCGTCGTGCCACCGCCGCTCCAGCTCCTTGCGGCTGCGCAGGGCACGTTCCAGAGCTTCGGCCTTGTCCCAGTCGGGTACGTCGCGTGACCTGCTGGCCGCGTCCTTCTCCAGCTTGGCGATGACCACGTCCACCACGAAACGGTCGGTCTCGTCGCCTCGCTTGTACGTCTTGTTGCAGCCTCCGTCGACGGTCTTCTTGCACATGTAGGCGTGCTTGTACTTCAACCAGTCGTTCGCCTTGATGCCGATCATCTTGTTGTTGCAGACGGTCCCGTCCTCCGACACGTTGCCGCACCGGAGGATGCCGGTCAGCAGGTACTTGTGGACCAGACCGCCCGTCGGTACGCCGGCCCCTCGTCCCCGCTCGCGGATGACCGTGGTCACGGCGTACCAGTCCTTGGGAGTGACGATCGCCTCCCACGTGCCGACCACCGGCTTGTCCTCCCCGTCGCGGACAAGCTCACCCTCGATTTCCCGCTAGCCGCAGAGTCGCGGGTTCATCAGTACCTGCTTGACGGTCTGGTACTGGAAGGGGTTGCCCCGGCTCGTGATGAAGTCGGCAGCCTTCCACTGCTGGGTGATCTCGGAGATGGACGCCCCCGCGATCACGTCCTTGACGGCCTGGCGGACGGCGTCCGCCTCCTGCGGGCGAAGGGTGATCTTGTCGTCCTCCCAGCCGAACGGTCGCCACGCGGAGACGGCCAGACCGCGAATCGCGCGGTTGCGGTGACTGTTGCGTGAGCGGCGCTGCTTCTTCCTCGTCTCGCTGAGCGACATGGCCACGCCGACGAGGCCCTTGATCTCGAACCCCTTGGCGTAGAGGTCCTGCATGCCGTTCGAGTCGTGGTAGACGCGGCCTTCGTGTGCCGTGAACGCCTTCAGGTACCGCTCCCAGTCGCTCGGTCGACGGTAGAGGCGGTCATCGTTCACGGCCATCACGCCATGGATGGGGTAGCCCTCGGGTGTGTGGCCGGCCTTCAGATCGCTTATGAGCTGCTCGAAGTCGTCGCGGACGACGCTCTCCTTGCTCGCGCTCTTGTCGTTGTCGGTGTACCGGTAGACCACCAACCACTTGAACGCGCGGGCATGCTCGCCCATCTCGCGGTGCTGGTCCTCAATGCCGTGGGCGTCCTTGACGCGCCCGTCGAACGAGATGCGCGCGTAGCAGACAACGCATTTGAGCGTCGGGTCCGCAGCGAGCATCGCTCGAACTTCGTCCACGGACGGCGTGCCTTCTGGGACCCCGCGCAACCTGCTGACGAGCTCTTCGCGCTTCTCCATGGGCGGCCCCCTCGGGGCCCCCTCGGGTCTCATGTGGCTGTCTGTCCACGACCCTAGAGCATATGGATACTCTGCTAATGCTCTGTTCGATGAAGATCTCCCAGGACATCCGGCGCGAGCACGGCGGCACGCGGGAGGAGGTCGAGGAGGGCATGGCGGAGAAGGCCAGGGAGTTCGCGGCGGCCGGCAACCGCGTCTACCTGCCCCTCGCCGACTGATCCTCCGGCGGGGACGGGCCCCGGCCGCCGTCCGGGCGGCCGGGCGCCTCGGCGTCCCCCGGGCGCGGACGGCGGTCGACGCGTGCGGCGGCGAGCGCGGCGTCGGCGAGGGGAGCGAGCGGGCTCGACGCATGGGCGTCGGGCACGGTGCAGACGCGCACGTAGGAGCGGAACAGCCGGCGGAGCCAGGAGCGCATGGCGGGCCCGCTCATCGGATCCGGGCGCGGGCGACGGCGGCCTCGGCCAGGCCGGCGATCAGCGGGTGGGCCCGGGTGCCGTCGCCGTCCAGCTCGGGCTGGAAGAGGGTGGCCACGAAATACGGGTGACCGGGCAGCTCGGCGATCCGCACCTGCCCGGACTCGTCGGCGCCGGTGAACGCCAGGCCGTGCGCGCGCAGGACGTCCAGGTGGCCGGGGTCGGGGGCGTAGTCGCAGTGGTAGCGCGCCCGGGTCCGGTCGGCCCCGATCAGGGCGGCGGCCCGGGAGCCCGGGGTGATCCGGACGACGCCCTCGTGGCCGACGAGCGAGCAGGCCAGCGGGACGATCACGGTGTCCTCGGCGGCCGCCTCCGGGCTGTTCTCGGCGTGGGCGGCGCGGTCCAGGCCGCACACATGGCGGGCGAACTCCAGCAGGGCGTGCTGGAAGCCGCCGCAGGTGCCCAGAAAGGGGACGCCGTTCTCGCGGGCCGAGCGGATCGCGGCCAGGGCGCCGGCCTCGCTGCGGTAGGGGCTGCCCGGCAGCACCCAGACCGCGTCGAAGCCCGCCAGGCCGTGGACGGCGTCCTGCGTGGAGACCCAGTACGCGTCCAGATCCAGCCCTTCCCGCGCGTGCAGGGCCTCCAGCAGGCCGGGGACACGGGTGTGGGAGCGGATGGCGTCGGAGCGGTCCCCGACCAGAGCGATGCGCGCCATGGGTTTCATGCCGTCATCCTGCCGACGGCCTCCGCATCGCGTCCAACGATGATTCCTGCACTCGGCATAAGCACTGCTGATGCATGAGCGATACTGCCGCGGGTGGACACGCATCTGCTCCGCACCTTCGTCGCGGTTCTCGAACACCACTCCTTCTCCCGTGCGGCGGCCGCCCTGGGCTACACCCAGTCCGCGGTCTCCCAGCACATCGCCGCGCTCGAAGCCGACCTGGGCTCCCGGCTCGTCGACCGCCGGCCCGTCGCCGCTACGCCGGCCGGGGCCCGGCTCATGGAGCACGCCCCGGCCCTGCTGCTGCGCCTGGACGCCGCCCGCGCCGACGTCGCCCGCCTGCACCACGCCCGGCCCGCCCGGCTGACCCTCGCCTGTTCGCCCGCCGCCCTCACCCCGGCCGTCGCGCGGGCCCTCGCCCGGCTGCGCGCCGCCGTCCGCCTGCTGGACCTCGACGTGCGGATCATGGGCAGGGCAGCGGTGATCGAGGAGACCCTCACCGACCGGGCCGACCTCGGGCTCGTCGACGGCGTCGCCGCGCCCAGCGACCCGCTTCCGCTCCCGGACCTGGGCCCGACGACCACCCTCGCGGCGGCCCAGCACCCCCTGGCCGTGCTCTTCCCCGACGATCACCCCCTGGCACGGCGCCGGTCGGTCCGGCTGACCGACCTGACGCAGGCCCAGTGGATCGACGCCCCCGACACCGCCGTCCCCCTGGACCGGCTGCGCGCGGTCTGCCGGACCGACGGATTCCGGTCCCGGATCCGTCACCGGGGGACCGACCTGCACGGGCTCGCCGCGCTCGGCGCCGCCGGTCACGGACTCACGGCCCTGCCCCTGCCCCTGGCCGCGACACTTCCCGGCCTCGCCGCCGTCCCGGTGGAGGAACCGCGCCTGGTGCACCGTACGGAACTCGTCCACACCGTCCATCCGACCGAGACCGCACAGCGGTTGGCCGGCCTCCTCACCGGCTCGGCGGACGCCGTGCCCTGACGGCCCGCACCGGCTCGGTGGGGGACCGGCGATGCGGGCGCGGGGGCGGTGCGAGGGCGGGCGCGGGACGGCGCCGGGGACAAAACCGGATGATCACCACGACCGTGTCTCCGTAGCATCCGCGCATGGCCTACACGACGACATGGATGACCGGGGCGGGGCGGCAGGTGTGCTGGCGCGGGCGGGAAGTCGGCTTCGTCCCCGTCGAGACCGACGACGCCGAGCTGTGGCAGGAGTGGCGGAGCGATCCCGAGGCCTTCGAGGCGACGGGGGCCTGGCCGCGATCGCTCGCCTCGCTGCGCGAGCGCATCGAGCGCCGGCACGAGGATCAGGACCGGGACGACTTCCTCGTCGTGCTCGCGGACGGCACTCCCATCGGCCACGCGGCCCTGACCGAACAGGATCTCGCCGACGGCACCGCGGAAGCGGAGGTGGTGCTGTCCGCACGGCATCGCCGGCGCGGATACGGCACGGCCGTCCTGGACGCGTTGGCGGACCTGGCGTTCGGGGAGCTGCCCCTGTACCGCCTGGAGGCCTTCACCCACACGGACAACACGGCCGCGCTCGCCGTGCTCGCCCGGTCGGGGTTTGTACGGGAAGGTGTGCGTCGCTCGGCTTGCCTGCACCGGGGGCGGCGGAGGGACGTCGCGGTGTGCTCGTTGCTCCGTCCCGAGTGGGAGCGGCTGGAGCGGCCCAGGGCCTGGGAGCTGTGACCCGGCAGGGAGCCGTGGCTGTGATCCGGCGGGGGCCCTTTCGCGTCCGCACGGCCCCGGCCGCCCCAGCCCCCGCCGCGTCCCGCCCCGCTGGGCCCTTCGCGTCCGTACGGCCCCGGCAGCGCCCGGCGACGCCCGGCGCGGGTCTCGCATCCCTGCGAGCCCGGCGACGTCCCGGCGCGGTCATTCCGGCCGGTGCTCCGGGCCGCCGAATTCGGGGCTGGTGAAGTCCGGGCTGGTGAAGGTCGGACGGGGGCCCGCCGCCGGGCCGTCGTCGGGGCCGGAGAAGCCGGGGCGGTTGTAGCCGACCCTCGGGATGCGGTTCGGCGAGGGCTGCGGGGGGCGCGAGGCGGACGCGGCCCCGGGGTCGTCGAGGGCGTCGCGCAGGAACGGCAGGATGCCCCGTTCCAGCAGGGCGTGCCGCCATGCCTCCCGGGCCCGCGCCACCTCCTCCGGCAGCTCCGCCTCGTCGGGCCCGGCGTCCTCCGCCGTCGAGCCGTTGCGCAGCGCGGTGATGAGCAGTCCGACCGCGGCCACCAGGATCGCCGCGGCCATGACCACGGCGAAGAACCAGCCCGCGGTCACCATGGTCGAGGCGAAGGCCGGCGGCGGGCTGAGCAGCTTCAGCAGATAGCCGACCAGCAGGAATATGAACGCGGCGGTGCCGGCGAGCACGGGCGCGAGGACCGTGACGACCGCTCCCGCGCCGGCGCCCGACCGGCCCGGACGGTCCGCGTCCGCTCCGGGGGCCGGGTCCTCCCCGTCGGCCGCGCCGCGCAGCTCCTCGCGGGCCCGCACGTAGTGGTCGTACTCGGTGGCGGCGGTCGCGGTGATCGCCTCCGTGGCGTTCAGGGCCATGGTGCGCAGCTGCACGGGGTTGAGCCGTTCCCCGACCGCGGCCAGATCCGGCCGTCGATGGGCGTGGCGCAGTGCGTCGTCGAGGATCCGCTCGTACTCCGGGCGGTCCTCGGCCAGCAGGTGCGGAGCGCTTCTCATGTGCATCCCCCGATGCTCCGTCGGGCCCGATCGCCCGTTCGTGCCGGGCAGTCGGGCGGAAACGGAGGAGAGCCTGCTACGGACGGGCCGATGGTAGAGCGCCCACCGCGCGGGGTGACAGGGTGTTTCCGGAAACAGACCCGGGGCCCGGCGTGGTCAGGTCGTGGATGCGTTTTCCCGGAAAACCGTCAGTCATGCAGGGGGAGCTGGACGACCAGCAGCTTTCCGGCCATGGTCACTCCGCCGTCCATGGCGATGGCGAGCCCGTCGGCGTAGACGTGCGGGCCCTCGACCACCGGACCGGAACCGTCCTCCCCGTCCTCCGAGCCGACCTCTCCGAGGAGGTACGGAATGGGGCTGTGACCATGGACGACGCGCTGTCCGCCGTAGGTGGCCATCAGCTCCCGGACGGCCTGCGGGCCGGCCTCGTCGCGGAAGGCGAACCGCTTGGTGAACTTCCGGAACAGGTCCCAGCACTCGTCGGCGTCGTTGCGCGTGAGAATGGCGTGCACCGTGTCGTTGACGTCCTCGATGGTGGCGCCGTATTCGAGGTACGCCGTCGTGTCGGAGTGCATCAGCAGATGCCCGTCCTCCTCGACGATCGCGTCCAGCCGGGACATCCACTGGAGGTGGACGTCCTGGAGCCGCTCCATGTCGTTCTTCTGGCCGCCGTTGAGCAGCCAGGCGGCCTGGAAGGTGGCGGTGCCCGCGCCGGAGTTGACCGGGGTGTCGCCGAACCGCTTGGCCCCGATGAGCAGCAGTTCGTGGTTGCCCATCAGCGCCTTGCAGTACCCGCCCGCGGCCGCCGCCTCGGCGGAGAGGCGCATCACCAGGTCGATGACGCCGATGCCGTCCGGGCCGCGGTCGGTGAAGTCGCCGAGGAACCAGAGCCGGGTGTTGCCCGCGGCCCACCTGCCGTCGGCGTCGATGAGGCGCTGCTCGGCGAGGGCGGCCAGCAACTCGTCCAGATAGCCGTGGACGTCGCCCACGACGTACAGCGGCCCGAGCTCCGGATCCCGGTTCGGGCGGGGGTCGGGCATGGCCCGGACCTGGACGGTGTCGCCCCGGTTGATCACCGGGAGATCGCGCTCCGTGGGGGTGTACCCCTCCGGCATCACGCCCTCGGGCAGGGCGTTGCCCGGGTGCGGCGAGGCGGGCGGCACCGGGGTCTGCGCATAGGGCGGCACGCGGAAGTCGCGCAACGTCGCAGTCCGCACCACGGGTTCCTGACCGGCCCCCTGTGTCATCGACCCCTCCACCACCGTCGCGCCGCCGTACACCTGACGGGCCTGCTGGTCGGGGCGGTCCGCGGTGTCGTGCGCCCATCATAGGAATGCGAATCGTGCTGTGTGACGCACCAGGGGCGGTGAATCCCGGCGCATGTCAGGTTCACCGGCCGTTTGGTCCGAAATTGCCTGTTCAATCCCTGGAAGGGGAGCGTGGCGCGCTGACCGTGGTGCGGGGCGGACGGCGTTGCGAGGACGTCCGGACGATGAGTTCCGTCGGTATGACCTGCTCCACCGGGCCGTCGTGGTCGACGCCCTCGATCGCGTCGATCAGCAGCTGGACGACCGCCGTGCCGATTCTGCGCGGCTTGAGCGAGAGGGTGGTGATGGGCGGCTCGGTCGTCGCGTAGACGGTGGACTCGCTGCAGCAGACCAGCAGCAGGTCCTCCGGGACGCGCAGCCCGTACCGGCGGGCGGCCGCCAGGAGGTCGGTGCCGTTGGGGTCGAAGAGCCCGTAGACGGCGTCGGGGCGGTCCGGGCGGGCCAGCAGCCGGTCCGCGGCGACCGCGCCCGCGCACGGGTCGTGGGCGGGGTAGGACTCGTACACCGGGTCCTGGCCCACGCGCTCGCACCAGCGCAGGTACGCGGAGGTGGAGAGGCGGGTGTACGTGTCGGTCGTGGTGCCGGTGAGCAGGCCGATGCGGCGGGCCCCGGCGGCGGCCAGATGGTCGAGGAGGTCGAGCACGGCGGCCCCGTGGTCGTTGTCGACCCAGGCGGTGACCGGCAGGCTCCCGGCCGGCCGTCCGTCCGACACGACCGGCAGCCCCTGCCGTACCAGCTCCGTGACGACCGGGTCCTGGTCGGAGGGGTCGATCACGACGGTGCCGTCGAGGGCGACGTTCGACCAGACGTCGTGGCGCGAGGTGGCGGGCAGGATGACCAGGGCGTAGCCGCGGGCGAGCGCGGCCGAGGTGGCGGCTCTGGCCATCTCGGCGAAGTACGCGAACTCGGTGAAGGTGAAGGGCTCGTCCCCGTACGTCGTCACGGTCAGGCCGATGAGGCCGGACTTGCCGGTACGGAGGGTTCGGGCCGCGGCGGACGGGCGGTAGCCCAGGCGCTCTGCGACCTCGCGGACATGGCGGCGGGTGGCGTCCGGGAGCCTGCCCTTGCCGTTGAGCGCGTCGGAGACGGTCGTGATGGAGACCCCGGCGGCGGCGGCCACGTCCCGGATACCCGCTCGTCCCTGCCGGCCGCCGCGCCGGGGCGTCTCCGCCCGGCTCACCTGGTGCTTCCCTGCTGCTGTCATGGCGTGCCGATAGTAGGGGCCGCGCGGGAGGTCGGCCCGGCCGCATATTCGCGCGTTGACAGGCACGTTTCTGCATGATCACAGGACGTTAAATTCCTTATAAGGCCAGGTGGTTGGCCGGATGAGGCGCGGTGTGTGAGGTGCCGGACCCGATGGGCCTACTAAATGGCTGATGTTTCGAAGAGGCCTCATCTCACCTCTTCGAGGGACGCGCGCCACGGCGTGAGCCACCGGCGCGCGTCAAGGCGGAATGCGCTCCCCCCATTCCCGGTCGCACCGGACGATTGGGGTCACGGGCCATTCGCAGCGGCGTCCAATCCTCATAAGGTGAGCAGTATTGATGTGTACAGACGGTCGAGGAGGATCTGCGGTGAGCGAGACGAGCCCCAAGCTGCGCGCCGAGCTGGACGGTGTCCCCGCCTATGTGCCGGGCAAGCCCGCGGCGGCCGGTGGACCGGTCGCCTTCAAGCTGTCCTCCAACGAGAACCCGTACCCCCCGCTGCCGGGGGTGATGGAGACCGCCCTGGCCGCGGCCGCGAACTTCAACCGATACCCGGACATGGCCTGCACCGGCCTGATGAACGAGCTGGCCGAACGTTTCGCCGTGCCCGTCTCGCACCTGGCCACCGGGACCGGATCGGTGGGGGTGGCGCAGCAGCTGCTCCAGGCGACCTCGGGGCCGGGCGACGAGGTGATCTACGCCTGGCGTTCCTTCGAGGCGTACCCGATCATCACCCAGGTCAGCGGCGCGACCTCGGTGAAGGTGCCGCTGACCGACGGCGAGGCGCACGACCTGGACGCGATGGCGGACGCGGTCACCGACCGCACCCGGCTGATCTTCGTCTGCAACCCGAACAACCCGACCGGCACCGTGGTGCGCCGGGCCGAGCTGGAACGTTTCCTGGACCGGGTGCCGGACGACGTCCTGGTGGTGCTCGACGAGGCGTACCGGGAGTTCATCCGTGACCCCGAGGTGCCGGACGGCATCGAGATCTACCGGGACCGGCCCAATGTGGCGGTGCTGCGCACCTTCTCCAAGGCGTACGGCCTGGCGGGGCTGCGGGTCGGTTTCGCGGTGGCCCACGAGCCGGTGGCGGCCGCGCTGCGCAAGACGGCGGTGCCCTTCGGCGTCAGCCAGCTCGCGCAGGACGCGGCGGTCGCCTCGCTGCGCGCGGAGGACGAACTCCTGGGGCGCGTGGGCTCCCTGGTGGTCGAGCGCGACCGGGTGCTGCGGACGCTGACGGAGCAGGGCTGGACGGTGCCGGAGTCCCAGGCGAACTTCGTGTGGCTGCGGCTGGGGGAGCGCACGGCCGACTTCGCCGCGGCGTGCGAGCGGGCCGGCGTGGTGGTCAGGCCGTTCGTGGGTGAGGGCGTGCGGGTCACGATCGGCGAGGACGAGGCGAACGACCTGTTCCTGAAGGTGGCGGAGTCGTACCGCAGGGAGATGTAGGACCGCGGATGCGCGGCGTCACGGTGTCGCGGCGTCACGGAGCCGCAGGGCCGTAGGGTCGCAGGGCCGTGGAGTCGCGGCAGCGTGGAGTCATGGCGTCGCGGAGCCGCGGCGTCGCCGGGAGCCCAGGGGCCCGTACCTCGATCGGTGAGAGGTGCGGGGCCCTCGGTCGTGGTGTGGTCGGTCGTGGTGTCCGCGGTCCGAGCCGTGGGTGTCCACGATACGAGTTTCGCCATGTGACTTTGGTCATGGTGATTTTCCGCCACGGGTGGGCCTGTCCGAGGCTGCCGTCGAAACCGCCGGCCGTGCTTCTGCCGGTCTTCCGCCTGTCTTCCGCCTGTCCTCCGCCTGTCCTCCGCCTGTCCTCCGCGCGGCAGGAGCCCGGCAGGCAGGCGCGGAGGTCCTCGGCGCCCTTGGCGGCGTCATGTGTCTGCCTTCGGGCGGATTGATCGGAACATCCCGAGAGGGGGTACCCCGCCCGAACATCCCGAAAGCCCGTGCGTCATAATTGCTTGTGAATGTGAACGCGTTCACAAGCGTGTTGTTCTTCCCGTGATTAATCGGATTTAACAGGGCAAACTTCCCGTGCGATCGCGGCGATGTAAGGAGAAGACGACGTGGAGCTAGCGCTGGCGCCAGAGACACTGGCGCGTTGGCAGTTCGGGATCACCACCGTCTACCACTTCCTGTTCGTTCCGATGACGATCTCTCTCGCGGCGCTCACCGCGGGTCTGCAGACCGCCTGGGTGCGGACGAACAAGGAGAAGTACCTCAGGGCGACGAAGTTCTGGGGCAAGCTTTTTCTGATCAACATCGCCATGGGCGTGGTCACCGGCATCGTCCAGGAGTTCCAGTTCGGCATGAACTGGTCCGACTACTCGCGGTTCGTCGGTGACATCTTCGGAGCCCCGCTCGCGTTCGAGGCGCTGATCGCGTTCTTCTTCGAGTCCACCTTCATCGGGCTGTGGATCTTCGGCTGGGACAAGCTCCCCAAGAAGATCCACCTCGCCTGCATCTGGATGGTCTCCATCGGGACCATCCTCTCCGCCTACTTCATCCTGGCGGCCAACTCCTGGATGCAGCACCCGGTGGGCTACCGGATCAACAAGGAACGCGGCCGCGCCGAGCTGACCGACTTCTGGCACGTGCTCACCCAGAACACCGCGCTCGCCCAGTTCTTCCACACCATCACCGCCGCCTTCCTGGTCGGAGGCGCGTTCATGGTCGGCATCGCCGCGTTCCATCTGGCGCGCAAGAAGCACATCCCGGTGATGCGGACTTCGCTGCGGCTGGGACTGGTCACGGTCGTGATCGCCGGACTCCTCACCGCCGTCAGCGGCGACCAGCTCGGCAAGGTCATGTTCAAGCAGCAGCCGATGAAGATGGCCGCCGCCGAGGCCCTCTGGGAGGGCGAGGACGGGGCGCCCTTCTCGGTCTTCGCGGTCGGTGACGTGGCCAAGGGCCACAACACCGTGGAGATCTCCGTCCCCGGGCTGCTGTCCTTCCTCGCGGACAACAGCTTCAGCTCGTACGTCCCCGGCATCAACGACGTCAACAAGGCCGAGCAGGAGAAGTTCGGCCCCGGCGACTACCGGCCCAACATCCCGGTCACCTTCTGGAGCTTCCGCTGGATGATCGGGTTCGGCATGGCGTCCTTCGGCCTCGGCCTCCTCGGACTGTGGCTGACGCGACGGAAGTTCATGCTGCCGTCGGCGCTGCGGACCGGCGAGGACGAAGTCCCGAATCTGGTCCTCTTCAAGAACAAGGCGCTCAGCCCCAAGTTCGCCAAGTTCTACTGGATCCTGGCGCTCTGGACCCTGGCCTTCCCGCTGATCGCCAACTCGTGGGGCTGGATCTTCACCGAGATGGGCCGCCAGCCCTGGGTCGTCTACGGAGTGCTGGAGACCCGGCACGCGGTCTCCCCGGGAGTCTCGCAGGCCGAGGTGCTCACCTCGATGATCGGCTTCACCCTGCTCTACGCCGCGCTCGCGGTGATCGAGGTCAAGCTGCTCGTGAAGTACATCAAGGCCGGACCGCCGGAGCTCACCGAGGCCGACCTCAACCCGCCCACCAAGATCGGCGGCGACGAGCACGACGACGCCGACCGGCCGATGGCCTTCTCCTACTGAGGGCAGAGGAGCTGAGAGATGGAACTCCACGACGTCTGGTTCGTACTCATCGCCGTCCTCTGGACCGGCTACTTCTTCCTGGAGGGGTTCGACTTCGGGATCGGTGTCCTCACCAAGCTGCTGGCCCGCGACCGCAAGGAGCGGCGGGTCCTGATCAACACCATCGGGCCGGTCTGGGACGGCAACGAGGTGTGGCTGCTCACCGCGGGCGGCGCGACCTTCGCCGCGTTCCCCGAGTGGTACGCCACCCTGTTCTCCGGGTTCTATCTGCCGCTGCTGCTCATCCTGGTCTGCCTGATCGTGCGAGGGGTCGCCTTCGAATACCGGTCGAAGCGGCCCGAGGAGCGGTGGCAGACCAACTGGGAGCGCGCGATCTTCTGGACCTCGCTGATCCCGGCCCTGCTCTGGGGCGTGGCCTTCGGCAACATCGTGCGCGGGGTGAAGATCGACGCCGGCAAGGAGTACGTGGGCGACTTCTGGGACCTGCTCAACCCGTACGCCATCCTCGGCGGGCTGGTCACGCTCACCCTCTTCACCTTCCACGGAGCCGTGTTCGCCGGGCTCAAGACCGTCGGTGACATACGGCACCGGGCACGGGCGCTGGCGCTGAAGCTGGGCGCGGTCACCGCGGTGCTGGCGCTCGGGTTCCTGGTCTGGACCCAGGCCGACCGGGGCAACGGCTGGAGCCTGGCGGCGATGATCGTCGCGGTGCTGGCGCTGCTCGCCGCGATCGGCGCGATCGCCAAGGGACGCGAGGGCTGGTCGTTCGCGTTCTCCGGAGTGACCATCGCGGCCGCGGTCGCCATGCTCTTCCTGACGCTCTTCCCGAACGTCATGCCGTCCTCGCTGAACGACGCCTGGAGCCTCACGGTCACCAACGCCTCGTCCAGCCCGTACACACTGAAGATCATGACCTGGTGCGCGGGCATCGCCACCCCGCTCGTCCTGCTCTACCAGGGCTGGACCTACTGGGTCTTCCGCAAGCGCATCGGCACCCAGCACATCGCCGAAGCGCACTGAGCGCACCGGGGGCCTGTCCCGCGCCGAGAGGCCGGGCAGGCCCCGCCCCGGTCCGACGACGAGTTCACTTTGGGGCTGTTTCACGTGAAACCGATCGATCCGCGTCTGCTCCGTCACGCCCGAGCCACCCGTTTCTTCCTGGCGGCCGTGGTGGCGCTGGGAACGGTCGGGGCGGCGCTGGTCATCGCCCAGGCCATGCTCGTCGCCGAGGTGGTGGTGGGCGGCTTCGAGGACGGGCTGACCGTCTCCGGGCTGCGGACCCCGCTGATCCTGCTCGCCGCGGTCGCGCTCGGCCGGGCCCTGGTCTCCTGGCTGACCGAACTGGCGGCCCACCGCGCCGGCGCGGCGGTCAAGTCCGAACTGCGCGGCCGGCTGCTGGCGCGGGCCACGGAGCTCGGGCCCGGCTGGCTGAGCGGCCAGCGCTCGGGCTCCCTGGTGACCCTCGCCACCCGGGGGGTCGACGCGCTCGACGACTACTTCGCTCGTTATCTGCCGCAGCTCGGACTCGCGGTGATCGTCCCGGTGGCCGTGCTGGCGAGGATCGTCACCGAGGACTGGGTCTCGGCGGCGATCATCGTGGTGACGCTGCCCCTCATCCCGCTCTTCATGATCCTGATCGGCTGGGCCACCCAGTCACGGATGGACCGTCAGTGGCGGCTGCTGTCCCGGCTCTCCGGTCACTTCCTCGACGTGGTCGCGGGACTGCCGACCCTGAAGGTCTTCGGCCGGGCCAAGGCCCAGGCCGAGTCGATCCGCGCCATCACCTCGCAGTACCGGCGGGCCACGCTGCGGACCCTGCGGATCGCGTTCCTGTCGTCCTTCGCCCTGGAACTGCTGGCGACCCTGTCGGTGGCCCTGGTCGCCGTCACCATCGGCATGCGGCTGGTGCACGGCGAACTCGACCTCTACACCGGGCTGGTGGTGCTGATCCTGGCCCCGGAGGCGTATCTGCCGATTCGCCAGGTCGGGGCGCAGTACCACGCCGCGGCCGAGGGGCTCTCGGCCGCGGAGGAGATCTTCGCCGTCCTGGAGGCCGAGCCCCGCAAGGGCGGCACGGCCTATGTCCCGGACGCGCTGCGGCTGGAACTGGAGGGCGTGACCGTACGGCACGAGGGCCGCGGCGAGCCCTCGCTCGCCGGGGCGACGCTGGTGGTGGAGGAGGGCGAGACCGTCGCCCTGACCGGCCCCAGCGGCGTCGGCAAGTCCACCCTGCTCGACGTGGTGCTGGGCTTCACCGCCCCCGACGAGGGACGGGTACGGGTCGGCGGCGCCGACCTGGAGACGCTGGACCTCGAACGCTGGCGGGAGCAGATCGCCTGGGTCCCGCAGCGGCCGTACCTGTTCGCGGGCACGATCGCGGAGAACGTGCGGCTGGCCCGCCCGGACGCGGACGACACGGCGGTGATGGCGGCGCTGCGGGACGCGGGGGCGTACGACTTCGTCGCACGGCTGCCGGAGGGCGAGCGGACCCTCCTCGGCGAGGACGGAGCGGGCCTCTCCGCCGGCCAGCGCCAGCGGCTCGCGCTCGCCCGCGCCTTCCTCGCGGACCGCCCGGTGCTGCTGCTGGACGAGCCGACCGCGAGCCTGGACGGCGAGACCGAGGCGGGGATCGTCGAGGCGGTGCGCAGGCTCGCCGTCGGCCGGACCGTGCTGCTGGTCGTGCACCGGCCGGCGCTGCTCGCGGTGGCCGACCGGGTGGTGGCCCTCGAACCGGCCGCGACGCCGGGACGGCGGGAGTCCGGGGAGACCGCCCCGGCGCCCCGGCCGTCGGCCCCCCGCGACGGCGGCCCCGCCGGGCCGGGGGAGACCGCGGCGCCGCCCCGCTCCACGACCCGTAGGGAACACGTCCTCGCCCGGGTGCGGAAGGCGGCGGGGGCCCGGCGCGGACAGCTGGCGCTCGCGCTGCTGCTGGGCAGCCTCGCCCTGGGCTCGGCCGTCGGGCTCATGGCCGTCTCCGGCTGGCTGATCTCCCGCGCCTCCGAGCAGCCCCCGGTGCTCTATCTGATGGTCGCCGTGACCGCGACCCGCGCCTTCGGCCTCGGCCGGGCCGTCTTCCGGTACGCCGAGCGTCTGGTGTCGCACGACGCGGTGCTCAGGATGCTGGCCGAACTGCGCGTGGCGGTCTACCGGAGCCTGGAGCGGATCGCGCCCGCCGGTCTGCGCCGGACCCGGCGCGGGGACCTGCTCTCCCGTCTGGTCGCCGACGTCGACGCCCTCCAGGACTACTGGCTGCGCTGGCTGCTGCCCGTCGGGACCGCGGTGGTCGTGGGCGCGGCCACCGCCGGATTCGTCGGCTGGCTGCTGCCGGCGGCGGGCGCCGTGCTGGCCGCCGGGCTGCTGCTGGCCGGGGCGGGGGTGCCGTGGATCAGCGGCGCCTGCTCCCGTCAGGTGGAGCGCCGTCTCGCCCCCGCCCGCGCCGATCTGGCCACCCGGGTCACCGATCTCCTCGGCGGGACGGCCGAACTGACCGTCGCGGGGGCGCTGCCCGCCCGCTCGGCGCGGGCCCGGGAGGCCGACGGCGTGCTGACCCGCATCGCGGCCCGGGCGGCGGCGGCCACCGCGCTCGGCGGCGGACTCACCGCCCTGATCGGCGGACTCACCGTCGTCGCCACCGCACTGGTCGCCCTGCCCGCCGTGCACGACGGCCGGCTCGCGGGGGTGGAGCTCGCGGTGGTGGTGCTCACCCCGCTCGCCGCCTTCGAGGCGGTGACCGGTCTGCCGCTCGCCGTGCAGTACCGGCAGCGGATCGAGCGGAGCGCGGAGCGGGTGTACGAGGTGCTGGACGCCCCGCTGCCCGTGCACGAACCGGACGCCCCGGCCGCCCGTCCCGCCTCGCCCTTCCCGTTGGAGGTGCGGGGGCTGTCGGCCCGTTACCCGGGGGCGGAGCGGGATGCCCTGGACGCGGTGGACCTGACCCTGACCGCCGGCCGGCGGATCGCCGTCGTGGGGCCGTCCGGCTCGGGGAAGACGACCCTGGCCCAGGTCCTGCTCCGCTGCCTGGACGCCGACGCGGGCACGTACCGGATCGGCGGCGTCGACGCCGCCGCGCTGGAGGGGGACACGGTCCGGACGTTCGTCGGCCTGTGCGCCCAGGACGCCCATGTCTTCGACAGCTCGATCCGGGAGAACCTGCGCCTGGCCCGCACCGGGGCGACGGACGAGGAGCTGCGGGCCGCCCTGGACCGCGCCCGCCTGCTCGACTGGGTGGAGGCGCTGCCCGAGGGACTCGACACCCTCGTCGGCGAGCACGGCGCCCGCCTCTCGGGCGGTCAGCGGCAACGGCTCGCGCTGGCCCGCGCGGTGCTCGCGGACTTCCCCGTGCTCGTCCTGGACGAGCCCGCCGAGCACCTCGACCTGGCGACCGCGGACGCGCTGACCGCCGACCTGCTGGACGCCACCCTGGGCCGTACGACGGTGCTCATCACCCACCGTCTGCGGGGGCTGGAAGCCGTGGACGAGGTGCTGGTGCTGGACGAGGGCCGGGTCGTGCAGGCCGGTCCGTACGCCGATCTCGCCGCCGCGGACGGGCCGTTGCGCAGGATGCTGGAGCGCGAACGGGAGAGCACGGAGACGGCGCGAAACCTCGCGGGCGTACGGGCGTGAGCGGGGGACGCGGATGCGAGAGAGGGGCTTCGGCGTGAGCGAGGGAGGGGGCGTCGGCGTGAGCGGGAGACACCGGGGCGAGAGAGCGGGCGTCGGCGTGAGCGGGAGATGTCGGTGCGCGAGGCGGGCGTCGGCGTGAGCGGGAGCCGATGCAGGCAACCCCGCGGCCGTCCGCTCCCGGTGGGTGCGGACCGGGTGGGGACACAGCCGACTTTCCTCCCTCATGGGTACTAACTACTCTCGGGGTATGCCGGAGCAGGACCCGAAGGACCCACACGGAGCCGCGGCCGCGGCGATCGGCGGCTCACGGGGCCCGTCCGCCGAACTCGCCGCCCGGGTCCCGCGACTGCTGGAGGCCATGCGCTCCGTCGGCACGGGCCTGGAACTGCACTCCACCCTCGACCGGATCTGCGAGACGGCGGCCGAACTCGCCCATGCCCGCTACGCGGCGATCGGCGTCGTCGACGACGAGAACGCCGAGTTCTCGGACTTCGTCGCCCATGGCGTCCCCGACGAGGTGGCCCGCGCGATCGGGCGCCGCCCCGACGGGCGCCGGGGGCTGCTCGGCGCGCTGATCCGGGACCCGGCCCCGGTGCTCCTCGCGGACCTGACGGCCGATCGGCGGTTCGCCGGGTTCCCGCCCAGCCATCCTCCGATGCGCGCCTTCCTCGGCGTCCCGATCCGCGTGCAGGGCGAGATCTTCGGAAACCTCTATCTGGCCGAGAAGAAGGACGGCGGCGAATTCGGCGACGACGATCTCCGCATGCTGCGGGTGCTCGCCGTGGAGGCCGGAATCGCCATCGGCAACGCCCGGCTCTACGAGGCGGCCCGCCAGCGTGAGCGGTGGATCGACGGTTCGGTGGCCGTGACCACCGCCCTGCTCTCCGGCGGCGACGCCGACGACGCGCTCTGCGTCGTCGCCGAACAGGCCCGCCATCTCGCCGCGTCCGCGGCCGGGATAGTGCTGCTGCCGGCCGAGGCGGGCGGTCTGGAGATCGTCGCCGTCTCCGCGGGCACGCCCTCCGCCTCGCTGGGGACGATCATCGGGCCGGAGAGCCCGGCGGTGGCGAGACTGCTGGACGGCGAGGCGGTCTTCGTGGACGACCCGGCCGTCGATTCCCGTATGACCACCGGGCTGGCCGACTGCTTCGGGCCCAGCATGCTGCTGCCCCTGCACAGCGGCGGCCGGGTGCTGGGGGCGCTCGCCACCCCCCGCGCCCGCGGCGCAAGGCCGTTCACGCGGACCGAGCGGGCCCTCGCCGCGCAGTTCGCCTCGCAGGCCGCGCTGGCGCTGATGATGGCGGAGGCGCAACGGGACCGGGAACGGCTCGCGGTGTACGAGGACCGCGACCGGATCGCCCGCGACCTGCACGACCTGGTCATCCAGCGGCTGTTCGCCACCGGGATGATGCTGGAGAGCGCGCAGCGCCGGTCGGCGGCGCCCGAGGTGCGGACCGGGGTCGGCCGGGCGGTCGACGAGCTGGACGTGACCATTCAGGAGATCCGTACGGCGATCTTCGCGTTGCAGCAGGAACCGGCCGAGGCGCCGTCGGGACTGCGCACCCGCGTCCTGCGCGAGATCAACATGGCGGCGGTCCCGCTGGGCTTCAAGCCCGCGCACCGCTTTCTCGGCCCGGTCGACTCGCTGGTCGGCGAACTGACGGGGAAGAACCTGATCGCGGCGTTGCGCGAGGCGCTGTCCAACGCCTTCCGGCACGCCGGGGCGTCGGCGATCGAGGTGGTCGTCGACGCGGCCGCCGTGCTGCCGGACGGGAGGGACGCGGTGCGGCTGTCGGTCGCGGACGACGGGGTGGGCATACCCGAGGGCGGTCGGCGCAGCGGGCTGCGGAACCTGGCCCGCCGCGCGGAGTCGCTCGGCGGCGCGAGCTGGTTCGGGCCCGGGATCGGGGCGGACGGGGGCGGCACGACGGTGGTGTGGCAGGTCCCGCTCTGACCGGCGCGGGAAGACCGGCCGGCGCGGCGACTGGCCGCGGCGGGCCGGTCGCCCGGCGGCGAGGGCGGCCGGCGGCGAGGGCGGCCGGCGGGGTGGCGGGTCCAGCGGCGGGGTGGCGGGGCCCGGTCGTCGGCGGGGGCGGCGTAACGGCCCCTGGGCGGGTGACGGGGCGCCTGGGCAGGACGGCCCCCGGGCGGGGGCCGCGGTGGGCAGCGGTTTGACGACAGGGCCTATCGCCGGGCGGCGAGGATCCGCTCGATGACGCGCGCGACGCCGTCGTCGCCGTTGGTCGCGGTCCGTCCGGTCGCGGCGGCCAGCGCGGCGGGGTGCGCGTTACCCATCGCGTACGAGGTGCCCGCCCAGCGGAGCATCGCCACGTCGTTGGGCATGTCGCCGAAGGCGACGACCTCGGCGGGCGAGATGCCGCGCTCGGCGCAGCAGAGCGCCAGGGTGCTGGCCTTGGACACGCCCGGCCCGCTGACCTCCAGCAGGGCCGTGGGGCTGGAGCGGGTGAAGTCCGCCCGGTCGCCGGCCGCCGTCTGCGCGAGGGCGAGGAAGTCGTCCGGGGCCAGTTCCGCGTGGTGGGCGAGGAGCTTCAGCACGGGGGCCCCGGTGCCCGGCACCTCCTCGCGGAGCAGCTTCTCGGCCGGGGCGACGGTGGCGCCCGGGTCCACGTGAAGCGGCGGGTAGGCCGGCTCGTAGTGGATGCCGCTGGTCATCTCGACGGCGAAGCTCGTACCGGGGACGGCGGCGCGCAGGGTGCTCACGACGCCGAGGGCGATCTCGCGGGCCAGCGGGCGGACCTTGATCAGTCTGCCGTCCGCGTGCAGATCGGCGACGGCGGCGCCGTTCGCGCAGATCGCCAGCCCGTGGCCGTGGACGTGGTCGCTGACGACGCCCATCCAGCGGGCCGGACGCCCGGTGACGAAGAAGACCTCGATCCCGGCCTCCTCGGCGGCGGCGAGCGCGGCGACCGTGCGCTCCGAGACGGTCTTGTCGTCGCGCAGCAGGGTGCCGTCGAGGTCCGTGGCGATCAGCCGGGGAACGGCAGGCGAAGGCGTGTCGGTAGCTGAGGTCACCTGCCCATTCTCGCGTACCGGGACGCACGGCCGTGCGCAGGGGCGCACACATGAGGATGCGCGCGCCTGACCGGGGGACATGCCTGCGGCATATGCCAGAGCCGGGCCCGGTGGCCGTCGGAGGGCCCCGGCCGAGCGGACGCCCACGAGGCCGCCCGGCACCGGGCGGCCCGCTCCCCATGCCCCGCGCCCGGCGTCCCATGCCTCGCTTCCGGGCCGGCTCCCCGCGTCCTGTGCCCCACGTCCTGGCCGGGCTTCCGGCGGGCGGTGTCCGGCGGGCGGGCCCGCCCCGGCTCCGTGTTCTCCGGGCGGGGCCCGGCCCGGCTCAGGGCGGGCGGCCCACCGGACGACCCCGGTCCGGTCAGCGGCTCAGTTCGGCCAGCGCCTCGGTGGCGATGCGCTCGAAGAGCTTCTCGTCCGCGGCGAAGTCGGAGCCGGGGACCGGCCAGTGGACGACGATCTCCGTGAACCCCAGTGCGAAGTGGGTGCCCGCGAAGTCCACGAAGGCGTCGAAGGACTCCAGCGGACGGTCCGGTGTGAAACCGGTGAGCAGGATCTTGTCCGGCTCGGCGGCGTCCCGGCCGATGGACTCGCAGGCCGCGCCCAGCCGGTCGAGCTGGCCCCGGAGGGCCTTCACGGACTGCTCCGGGGTGCCCGTCTCGAACAGCTTCGGGTCGCCCGTGGTCACCCACGCCTGCCCGTACCGCGCCGCGAGCCCCATCCCGCGCGGACCGGTGGCGGCCACGGCGAACGGCAGCCGCGGCCGCTGGACGCAGCCGGGGATGTTGCGGGCCTCGTACGCCGAGTAGAAGCGGCCCTCGTGCGTCACGGAGGGCTCCCGCAACAGCCGGTCGAGCAGCGGCACGAACTCGTCGAAGTGGTCGGCCCGCTCGCGCGGCGTCCACGGCACCTCGCCGCTCCGGCGCAGCGTCGTCGCGTCGAAGCCGCTGCCGCCCGCGCCGATGCCGAGGGTGACGCGACCGTCGGAGACGTCGTCCAGCGTGATGAGGTCCTTGGCCAGGGTGACCGGGTGCCGGAAGTTGGGGGAGGTGACGAGGGTGCCCAGGCGCATCCGCCGGGTGACGGCGGCCGCGGCGGTGAGAGTCGGCACCGCGCCGAACCAGGGTCCGTCGCGGAAGCTCCGCCAGGAGAGATGGTCGTACGTGTACGCAGCATGGAAGCCGAGGTCCTCGGCCCGCCGCCAGATCTTCTGTCCTTCGGCCCACTGGTGGATGGGGAGGATCACCGTGCTCAGACGCATGTTGCGACGATACGCGGACTTCCTGCCGCCGCCGATGCGCCGGGTGGCACAGGAGATTCGGCAGACCACGCCGACATCGCGTCGGGGGCCGCTACCGTGGCGTCATGGGCACACTGGACAGGGCCGGACTTGAGGCCGTGATCGAAGAGGCGACGGTGCACGCCTGCGGCGAGGACGAGCAGCGGACCGCCCTGTTCGCCATGCTGGAGCATCACCTCTCGATCTGCCCTTCGCCACCGCGGTTCTCGGTGTCGAGGTGACGGTGCGCGGTGTTGGCCTCTCGTCCGAGGGCAGGGCCGTCGCCCGGTGTTCTCGTGGCCGCGTCCGGCAGTCGATCGGCATCCTGGATCCGCCGTTGCCCGCCCCGCGCCCGATGGTGTGGAGTGGATCGAGGCGTACCGCCACTGGGTCGGCGGGGGCCAGGCACCTCTTACCTCACACGGGACCGGTTCGCACGAAAGGGCTCACGGTGGCTGACGCCGCACACGGCGCGGGTGGAGTCACGCTCGCCGGCCTCATCGAACGCAGTTCCGAGCTGAAGGAGGAACTGGTCGCCTTCGCTCAGAGCGCCCGCTTCGACCGGTGGTTGACACCCCTGCTGCTGGAGGCTACGGGGCCCGGGCGGCAACTGGGCGAGGGCGAGGCCGTCCGGATCATCGACCACTTCGTCCTGCGGTACCGGCTGCCTGACGGTTCCTCCGTGCTGGACCGGTTCCTCGCGGGGCGGAAGGACCTGACCACGGCCGACCGGGAGATGCTGCTCGGCTGGCGTGACCCTGTCGAGGGCGTCTTCGAGGTCCAGCGGAAGGACGGGGATGCCGTCGTCCTGCTGAACCTGGTCGACGACCTGGAGTACCGCACATACTCGAACGTCGGGCGAGCGGCGTTCCGTGGAGTCTCGAAGAAGGGATTCCTCCACACCTGCCTGGTTCCTGTCCAACCGGTCGACGGGGTGTGGCTGGTGTCCGGGGCGATGTCGTACTACCCCAGGTCCAGTGCCGCAGACATTGCGCAGGCGGCGCTCCAACTGGCCACCAGTTGCCCCGAACTGGTCTTCCGCAACCCCGCGAACATCGAGCAGGGGTGGCAGCGGATGCGAGAGGACCGGGCCGCGTTCGTCGAGTTCTGCGGCAACGACGAACTGGTGCTCCCACCCGCCGACGCCGAGAGCCTCCTCAACGCCTACTACCACCACCGCCAGGACACCGCCACCCCGGCACAGTCCAGCCGTTCCCGGCACAAGCGGCCGCCCGGCCCGGACCTGCCACTGTTCGAGTTGCCGCGTGAGCTCGCGGAGGCGGACACCATCGGTGTCATCTACGACGAGGTGGACGGGCTGAACTTCTACGCCGACTACGGAATGCTGCGGGACCTCTTCGCGGAACCGACCCTTACAGGCCGCAGGCGGCACCAGGATCTGCTGCGCACGTACCTGCGCGAGGACTCGATCACGCCACTGCCCATCCGCCGACTGGTCGCCACCCACCCGGAGACAGCCGACACGGTGTTCCAGAAGCTGCTGCGTAACCCCGGATTCACCTGGACCGAGCACGGCGAGGCGCTGCTGCGCCGGCGCAAGCCCTGGTACTACGCCAACGAGCCCCGTCCGGGCGTATCCGTCATCGGCGACCGCCTCAGTGGGCTCATCGGCGGCCGGCGGTAGTCATCGCGGAGCACCGACTGGTCAGTTGGTACGTAACTTTCCTGCTGAGCCTTTGCCCTGTTTCGGCAGCTCAGCCCGCGACAGGTGAACAAGGCTTGACCGAGGTGACGAGGGTGCCCAGGCGCATCCGCCGGGTGACGGCGGCTGCGGCGGTGAGAGTCGGCACCGCGCCGAACCAGGGTCCGTCGCGGAACGTCCGCCAGGACAGATGGTCGTAGGTGTAGGCAGTGTGGAACCCCATGTCCTCGGCGCGCTGCCAGAACTTCTGGCCCTCGTTCCAGCGGTGGATCGGAAGAATCACAGTGCTCAGACGCATGCCTCGGACGATACGCGGGGCCTTCCGCCGCCACGGATGCGCTGCCGGAGCGGCCGGAGCCGGGAAGCCGCGCCGACGTGGCGACGGATGCCGTTGCCATGGCGTCTCACGCGGGACGGTCCCGCACAGAGGGGCCGGACACGGCCGGCCCCGTGGAGGCCGCAGGGCCCTGAACGGCGGTTGGACGAGGACGGGGCGATCCGGATCAGGCCGTGTCAGGCGAGCGGCGGGCAGGACTTCGTACCGTTGAACAACAGGACTTCGTACCGCCGAACAAGCGGGAGGAAGACGAGGGGAGTGGCAGCAGCGGCCGCATTCGTCTGCTTCCGGAAGCTGTCCGAGGAAGCGGAGCTGGTCCGCTACGAGTTCGGGGAAGGTCCGGACAGCCTTTCGCGGCGCCTGACCATGGACAAGGAATCCCGCACGTCGTCGGCCGACGACGGCCGGACGGACCACTCGTTCCTCAAGGCGTCCCGGAAGATCAATGCGATGCGCGAGGAGCGCGGCGGGTGGCCGGAGCGCGGCATGAGCGTGAGCTGACCGCTTCCGTCGCGGCTCCGGCCCGGTCCGTAGCCGGCCCGGTCCGTAGCCGGCCGGTCCGTCGTCGGCCGGGCCGCGATCGGCGCCTGGGCGGCGGTGGCGGGGGCGCGCGGCGCCGGAGCGGCCAGCCGGCCGTTCGGCCGGCCGGCGGGCTCACTCGCGGAAGCGCAGGAACGCCGGGGGCACGGCGTCGGTGAGCCAGACCCCGTTGGCGCTGAGGTAGAAAGTGTGGCCCGCCTCACGCATGGCGGCGGCGTCCACGGACAGGACGACCGGACGGCCGCGTCGCGCCCCCACCCTGGTCGCCGTCTCGCGATCGGACGACAGGTGCACATGCGTGCGGTTCATGGGGCGCAGGCCCTCGCTGCGGATCCCGTCCAGCGCTCGGCCCACCGTGCCGTGGTAGAGGTACGCGGGCGGCTCAGACGGCGGGAGGCCGAGGTCGACCGGGACGGTGTGGCCCTGGCTGGCACGGATGCGGTCCCCTTCGACGGCGAAGCGCCGCTTGTCGTTGGTGGCGACGACATGGTCGAGCTCGGCCCGGGTGAGGCGGAAGCCGTGTCCGGCCGTGGCGCGCAGCAGCTCGTCGATCGCCACCCAGCCCTGGGCGTCGAGCGTGATCCCGATTCGTTCCGGCTGGTGGCGCAGATGCTTCGAGAGGTATTTGGACACCTTGACGGTGCGATGAGCGTCCATGAGCCCAGAGTGCCCGGGCGGGTTCCGGGTCGCATCCGCATTTTGCGATGCTTCACCGGCACAATTTTATTTGCTCAAGCAATTTCCCGTCCATGTGTTTGTTCCACAGCCAACTCGGGTTATCCACAGGATCGTTGAGAATTCTGTGGACAAGTAGCGGTTGATTCACGTCATTTGCTCAACCTCGCCTGATTGGGAGCCAGATGTGGTGAGTGCGTCCAATGTCCTTGACTGCACCTCTCGTTCGGCGGCTGCGGTGACGAAAGCGGCGACGTTATCCGGGCCAACCAGCCTGCGTACGGCGTCGATCGTGGATCCGGGAAGAGGGACCCGGGTGGTCTCCGCGGCCGTGCCGGGGCCGACGAGGCCTGTTTCCGCGCTCAGATGATGCCGCAGATGCAGGGTGGCGAACGTCCGCATGGCGCGGGCGAGTTCGGCGTCCACCGTCTGCTGCGCCAGCGGGCGGAGCCTGCGCACCATGGCGGCGGCCTCCGCCGCGTCCGCCTCCGTCGGCGGGCGATGCTCCAGATAACGAGCGAAGACGTGTTCGTTGGTGAACTCCAGGAAACGCGCGGCAATGTGCTCGACCTGCCCGCGAAGCTCCCGCAGGTGGGCGGAGATCGCGCCGAGGGGGACGCCCGCGGCGTTCAACTCCACTGCCACGGCGAGCTCCTGGGGGCTGGGGACGAGGAACTCGTCGTCCCATCCCGGGACACGCTCCAGCACGCCCAGGTCGACGGCCTCCGCGACGGCCTCCGCGACCGCCTCGTCGTCCGGGCCCCCGCCGAACCGGGCGTCGAGCTCCTCCCGGGTGATCCGGCCGGCCCGCTCGTCGGTCCAGGGGCCGTGGACCTCGGCGACCAGTCCGAGCACACCCCCCAGGCCCCGGCCGGCGTCCCAGGCGTCCAGCAACTCCTTGATGCTGGCCAGGGTGTAGCCGCGGTCCAGCAGCTCCGCGATCTGCCGGAGCCGGGCCAGATGGCTGTCCCGGTACACATTGGCCCGGCCGCGCCGCTCCGGCGTCGGCAGCAGCCCGCGGTCCTGGTAGGCGCGGATCGTGCGGACCGTGGCGCCGCTGGCATGGGCCAGATCCTCGATCCGGTACTCGGCGGCGGACCGCTCGCCCGCCGCCGACGGCGGCTGCCCCGTGCCGCTCACAGCGGCGGCTTCAGCCGGGCGATCCCACGCAGCGCGCCGGGACTGAGCCGGGCCAGCAGCCGGGCGCCCCGCGCCTCCGGGGTCACCGGCACCACGGCCTGGTTGCGCACCACGGCTCTGAGGACGGCGTCGGCGACCCGCTCCGGGGGATAGTTGCGGCGGCCGTAGAGCCGGGTGGTCCGCTTCCGCAGCCGCGCCTCCTCCTCGGCGTCGGCGCCGGCGAAGCGCGCCGTCGCGGTGATGTTGGTGTTGACGATGCCGGGGCAGATCGCGCTGACCCCGATCGACCGGTCGGCGAGCTCGGCGCGCAGGCACTCGCTGAGCATCAGCACGGCGGCCTTGGACGTGCTGTACGCGGGCAGTGCCCGGGAGGGCTGATAGGCCGCCGCGGAGGCGGTGTTGACGATGTGACCGCCCTGGCCGCGGTCGGCCATCTGCCCGCCGAAGATCCGGCAGCCGTGGATGACGCCCCACAGATTGACGTCGAGGACGTTTCTCCAGTCCTCGCTCGTGGTCTCCAGGAAGGGGCCGGACAGGCCGATCCCGGCATTGTTGACCAGGACGTCGACGATGCCGTACTCGGCGGCGACCTTCTCCGCGAGCTTCTCCATCGCCTGCTCGTCGCCGACGTCGACCGCCTCGCCCCAGGCGGCCGGGGAGCCGATCAGCCGGGCCATCTCGGCCGTCCGGGCCGCGCCCTCCGCGTCCCGGTCCACGGCCACCACCCGGGCGCCCGCCTCGGCGAAGGCGAAGGCGGTGGCCCGGCCGATGCCGCCGGCCGCGCCCGTCACCAGGACCAGCTGCCCGGCGAACCGGTCGGCGTACGCCCCGGTCGGCGCGGTGTCCCGCACCGGCCGCCCGTCCTCGCGCGCCGCCTCGTTGGCGGCGGCGAACTCGCCGATCCAGGAGGCGAGCCGGTCCGGCCTCGTGCGCGGCACCCAGTGCTTGGCCGGCAGCGAGCGGCGGACCGACTGCGGGGCCCACAGCTCCAGTTGGTCGTAGAGCTTCTCGGAGAGGAAGACGTCGCCGGTGGGCGTGATCAACTGAACCGGCGCATGAGCGTAGGCGTCGGTGCGGGGGCGGCGCAGCCGGGCCCGGACGTTGTCCCGGTAGAGCCAGGCGCCGTGCGCCGCGTCGTCGGGCAGGGAGGGCGTCGGGTAGTCGCCCGGGGGCACCTTCTCCACCCGTCGCAGGATCTCCGGCCACCGCCTGCCGAGCGGCCCGCGCCAGGCGAGCTCGGGCAGGACCGGCGTGTGCAGCATGTAGACGTACCAGGACTTGGCGCCCTGGCCCAGCAGCTGGCCCACCCGGCGCGGGGTGGGCCGGGCCATCCGCTGCTTGATCCAGTGCCCGAAGTGGTCCAGGGACGGCCCGGACATCGAGGTGAACGAGGCGATCCGGCCCTCGGTCCGCTTGACCGTGACGAACTCCCAGGACTGCACCGACCCCCAGTCGTGGCCGACCAGATGCACCGGGCGGTCCGGGCTCACCGCGTCGACGACGGCCAGGAAGTCGTCGGTCAGCTTCTCCAGGGTGAAGCCGCCGCGCAGCGGCTCCGGCGCCGTGGAGCGGCCGTGTCCGCGCACGTCGTACAGCACCACGTGCCACTCGTCGGCCAGCTGCCGGGCCACGTCCGCCCAGACCTCCTTGCTGTCCGGATAGCCGTGGACCAGGACGATCGTCGGACGTGACGCGTCGCCCAACTCGGCCACGCACAGCTCGATTCCGCCCGTGCGGACGCGGCGCTCGCGCGCCCCCGGCAGACCCTGCGGACTCATGCCGCCACCCTCTCCTCGGCCCAGCGCCGCACGTGCGGCAGATCGTCGTCCAGCCAGAAGGCGCTCTGCTCGGGGTCCTTGGAGTCGGTGACCACCAGGATCTCCTCGAACTTGGCGCCCGTACCCCGGAATCCGAGGTGGGGTTCGACCGCCCACAGCCCCGGCCGCGGCGGGTGGTCGGAGAAGCGGTACGGGCTCCACAGCGGCGACCAGCCGTCCCGGTGCCCGTGCAGCGCGTCGTTCAGCAGCCCCTTGAGCGACTGGACGCCGAAGCCGAACACATGCGGGGACCAACGGCGTTCGGCGACGCGGTCGATCTTGTGGGCGATGACGCCGAACGGATACGCGCGATGTCGGTTGGCATACCCCTGCCCGACCATCAGCCGGTCGACGTTCTCATAGATCTCGCGCAGCGGGCGCCGCTCCCGCACCTCGCGCAGGATCAGCTCGCGGTGGGCCTCCAGATCGGCCAGGAGCTTGTCGTGCAGGGGGTTGGGCCCGAGGCAGCCGGAATATCCGATGTCCGCCGTGAAGCCCCGGTACACCGGGGCCATGTCGAGGATGAACGGCATCCCCGCCTCCAGCCGCCGGTCGGTCGGGAAGAACTGCAACGGCACCTTGAAACCGGCGAAGGCCGTCCGGTCCCCGAACCAGGCGAACGGGAGGTGGAACCAGTCCCGGACCCCGCGCTCGCGCAGCCAGTCGCGCTGCATCCGGGCCGCCTCGCGCTCGGTCACCCCTGGTACGAGACGTGCGGCGACCGCCTCGGCGCAGGCGTACGCGAGCCGCTGCACCTCCGCGAACCCCCGGAGCTCCGAGGCCCGTTCGTCCTTCACTGCCGATGCCATGCCACCGTCCGTTCCCTGCCGTGTGCGGTACGTGTCCGTAACGTGACACTGATGAATGTGACAATGTCCGACGGCTGCGTCAAGGGGTGTGCGGAGACCTGTGGAAAACCCGGGCACGCCGCCGCTCGCGCCCGCCCCGGCCGCTGTTCCCGCCCGGCCCCGGCTCCCGCGCCCGTGCCGTTCCGACGCGGGGGTCCGGTCCCGTTCAGACGCGGGAGTCCGTCCGTCTCCGTTCCGTGGGCGCTCCACCCGCACGGCCGTCCGCACTCCGCTCCTGACCTGCGTCGTTCCCGTGCCGGGCCGCGCGGCCGGCCGCCGCGGCTCAACCCGTGGGCGGGGCCGCCCTGGGCCGTAGGGTGGGTTCCCCCTACGGGCCCGTACATCTGGAGTCTGAGTCCGATCCCACCGCCTGGGCTGATGACCTCTGTGGTGCGCGCCACTAACGTCGAACGCGTGACTGTGATCGCGACCGAAAGCCTGAGCAAGCGGTTCCCCCGGGTGACCGCGCTTGACCGGCTCTCCCTGGACATCGGCCCCGGTGTGACCGGACTGGTGGGTTCCAACGGGGCCGGCAAGTCCACCTTGATCAAGATCCTGCTGGGTCTGTCCCCCGCCACTGAGGGCCGGGCCTCGGTGCTCGGTCTCGACGTCGCCACCAGCGGCCCCGCCATCCGTGAGCGGGTCGGCTACATGCCCGAGCACGACTGCCTGCCGCCGGACGTCTCGGCGACCGAGTTCGTCGTCCACATGGCGCGGATGTCCGGTCTGCCGCCCACGGCCGCGCGCGAGCGCACCGCCGACACCCTGCGCCACGTCGGTCTGTACGAGGAGCGCTACCGCCCGATCGGCGGCTACTCGACCGGCATGAAGCAGCGCGTGAAGCTGGCCCAGGCGCTGGTGCACGACCCGCAGCTGGTGCTGCTCGACGAGCCGACCAACGGCCTCGACCCGGTCGGCCGCGACGAGATGCTCGGCCTGATCCGCCGCGTCCACGCCGACTTCGGCATCTCGGTCCTGGTCACCTCGCACCTCCTGGGCGAACTGGAACGCACCTGCGACCACGTCGTCGTCATCGACGGCGGCAGCCTGCTGCGGTCCAGCTCCACCAGCGACTTCACCCAGTCCACCACCACCCTCGCGGTCGAGGTCACCGACAGCGACGCCCATCCGGACGGCACGGACGCGCTCCGCCAGGCGCTCGTCCGGGCCGGCGTCGGTCTCGTGGGCACGGACGGCCTCGACGGGCAGGGCCTGCCCGGCGCCGGTCACATCCTGCTGATCGAGGCGACCGGCGAGAAGACCTACGACATCGTGCGCGACAGCGTCGCCGCGCTCGGCCTCGGCCTCGTGCGGATGGAACAGCGGCGCCACCACATCGCGGAGGTCTTCCGCACCGAGGGGGAGCGGTCGTGACGAGCACCCGGACCGAAGCCATGAGCGGGAACGACACCTCCCGGATCCACAACATCGGATACCGCTCCTACGACGGCGTGCGGCTGGGCCGCGGCTACGCGCGCCGCTCGCTGTACTCGCAGTCCCTGCGGGGCGCCTTCGGGCTGGGGCGCTCCGCGAAGTCGAAGGTGCTGCCGATGCTGCTCTTCGGCGTGATGAGCCTGGTCGCGGCGATCATCGTCGCCGTCTCCATCTCCATCCCGAACAGCACGGCCCTGCAGATCAAGTACACGTCGTTCGCGATCTACATGCAGGCCGTCATCGGACTGTTCCTGGCCGCCCAGGCCCCGCAGTCGGTCTCCCGGGACCTGCGGTTCAAGAGCGTGCCGCTGTACTTCTCCCGCCCGATCGAACGCGTCGACTACGTGATCGCGAAACTGGCGGCGATGGCGTCCGCGCTGCTCATCCTCACGGGCGTGCCGCTCGTCATCCTCTACGCGGGCGCGCTGCTGGGGAAGTTCGACTTCGTCGAGCAGACCAAGGGGTTCGGACAGGGAATGGTGTCGGTGGCGCTGCTCTCCGTGCTCTTCGCCGGGCTGGGGCTGGTGATGGCGGCGCTGACGCCGCGCCGCGGATTCGGTGTCGCCGCGGTGATCGCCGTGCTGACCATCTCCTACGGCGCGGTCTCCACCGTGCAGGCCATCGCCTGGCAGACCGGGTCCGAGGGGGCCGTCCAGTGGCTGGGGCTGTTCTCCCCGATCACGCTGATCGGCGGCGTGCAGTCCGCGTTCCTCGACGCCAGCTCCCCGTTCCCCGGCGGGGCGGTCCCCGGGGCCGGGGTCGGCGCGGTCTATCTGATCGTTGTTCTCGCGCTCGTCGCCGGCTCGTACGCCGTGCTGATGCGCCGCTACCGGAGGGTCGGGCTGTGACCACCATCGAGATCGACCACACCTCGCGCTGGTTCGGCAACGTGGTCGCCGTCAACGACGTGAGCATGACGGTGGGGCCGGGCGTCACCGGGCTGCTCGGGCCCAACGGCGCGGGCAAGTCCACGCTGATCAACATGATGGCCGGCTTCCTCGCCCCGTCCACCGGGTCCGTCACGCTCGACGGCCGGGCGATCTGGCGCAACGAGGCGGTGTACAAGGAGATCGGTATCGTGCCCGAGCGGGAGGCGATGTACGACTTCCTGACCGGTCGCGAATTCGTCGTCGCCAACGCCGAACTCCAGGGCCTCGGCGACGCGGAGGCGCAGCGGGCGCTGGCCACGGTCGAGATGGAGTACGCGCAGGACCGCAGGATCTCCACGTACAGCAAGGGCATGCGCCAGCGCGTGAAGATGGCGTCCGCCCTGGTCCACGAGCCGGCGGTGCTGCTGCTCGACGAGCCGTTCAACGGCATGGACCCGCGTCAGCGGATGCAGCTGATGGAGCTGCTGAGGCGGATGGGGGCCGAGGGGCGTACGGTGCTCTTCTCCTCCCACATCCTCGAAGAGGTGGAGCAACTCGCCTCGCACATCGAGGTGATCGTGGCGGGGCGGCACGCGGCGTCCGGCGACTTCCGGAAGATCCGCCGCCTGATGACGGACCGCCCCCACCGCTACCTCGTGCGTTCCAGCGACGACCGCGCCCTCGCCGCCGCGCTCATCGCCGACCCGTCGACGGCCGGCATCGAGGTGGACCAGGGCGAAGGGGCCCTGCGCATCCAGGCGGTCGACTTCGGGCGGTTCACCGAGCTGCTGCCGAAGGTCGCACGGGAGCACGGAATCCGCCTGCTGACCGTGTCCCCCTCGGACGAGTCCCTCGAATCGGTCTTCTCCTATCTCGTAGCGGCCTGAGTAGTGGCCTGAAAGGAGCTGTGAAGCGTCATGTACGACCCCACAGTGGCCCGGCTCACCTACCGGGCCCTGCTCGGCCGGCGCCGGGCCGCCATCCTCTTCGTCCTGCCGGCGCTGCTGTTGGCGATCGCCGTGGCGGTACGGGCGTTCGCCGGGGCCGACGACCAGATCGCGTCCGACGTGCTGGGCGGCTTCGCCATCGCCACGATGGTGCCGCTGATCGGCGTGATCGCCGGAACGGGGGCCATCGGCCCCGAGATCGACGACGGATCGATCGTCTACCTGCTGGCCAAGCCGGTGAAGCGGCCGACGATCATCTTCACCAAGCTGATCGTGTCCATCGCCGTCACCATGGTCTTCTCCGCGCTGCCCACGCTGATCGCGGGCCTGATCCTCAACGGCAACGGCCAGCAGATCGCGGTGGCGTACACCGTCGCGGCGCTGGTCGCCTCGATCGCGTACAGCTCGTTGTTCCTGCTGCTGGGCACCGTCAGCCGGCACGCGGTGGTCTTCGGCCTCGTCTACGCGCTGGTGTGGGAGGCGCTGTTCGGCTCGCTGGTGCCGGGGGCGCGCACGCTCAGCGTGCAGCAGTGGTCCCTGGCGGTGGCCGAGAAGATCGGCGGCTCCGGTGCGATCACCTCCGACGTCGGACTGCCGGTCGCGACCGTCCTGCTGGTCGCGGTCACGGTGGTGGCCACCTGGTACGCCGGACAGAAGCTGCGCACGCTGAAGCTGGCCGGGGAGGAGTGAGGGGAGTTCCTGCCGGGGCTGCTCCGGCGCTCTGAATCCTCCGGTTAGGCTCTGAACCCTTCGGTCCACCCCTCGTCAACCCCCGCCGTCCGAGCGGGGGTTGACGCATTTCGGACAACCCAATGCGTGACTGTGCGGTTATCGGTTCGTTATGCGGGGTGCGTGGAGGCAACTGGAATCCGTGGCGTCGTAGCGTTCGTGAGTGGGGATTGCCGATGCCGGCGGGGGGGCGAGCCCGTCGGGTCGGTCATCGAGTGAGTGGCATCCGTGAGCGTCCTCCGCCCTCAGGCCCGGGACAGGGCCGGCCATCGTCGGTTTCACGATTGGAAGGCATGTCCATGCCCACGGAAGTCGCCCTGCTCGAATCCCGCGCGCTGCGCGTCGAACAGATGGGACGCGTCGACGTCCTCGACAAGGTCAAGGGCCTTGTCATGCTCCCGGACGGTATTCACCTTCGCACAGAGGATGTGGCTCGCTACTTCGAAGTATCCACAGAGGCCGTCAAGAAGGTCACCCAGCGGCACCGAGCCGAGCTGGAAGGTAACGGGTTCAGGCTGCTCCAAGGCTCTGAACTGCGAGATTTCCATAGGGACATGTTGTCCCTATGGGGTGGGGGCAAGGAGGAGAGTTATCCACAGGCTGCAGCCCGGCTCGCCCTCTACACCCGCAGGACCGTGCTCAACGTGGCGATGCTTCTTCGCGACAGCGACATCGCCCGATGCGTCCGTACGCATCTGCTCGACACCGAGCAGGATCTGCGCGCGGGCTACGCCTCGCTCGAACAACGCATCACCCGGGTCGAGAGCTGCCTCGCCGGAGTGGGCAGCGCGCTCCAGGAACTCGGGCCCGTGCTCGATCGGATGTCGCGCCGGCTCGACAGTCTCGACCGGAGGCTGGACCTCACCCACCAGGTCGTCGGCGCCATGAGCGTGCGGCTGGGCCGCCTGTCCGAGGACGTCGTCCGGATCGACGGAAGGATGGACGAGTTCGCCCGGCGGCTGAGGGAACTGAACCGCCGCGGGAGGCAGCGCTGATCGAAGAGCCGCGCCCGGCCTTTCGGTGTTGCCCGAAATCGAGTGGCGCCGAAAGGCCGCCCCCGGCACAGTGGTGGGTACGACACCTGCCGCAACCAGCCCCGTACGGAGCCGAGTTCGGCACGGCACGCGACGACGGCAGTCATACGCCCGCGTGCACACCACAGGCCGGGAGAGGAGCGCGACGATGACCGGCAGTCCGAGTCCGTCGGGCTCCCAGCAGGGCGGCCCCGAGCCGGCACCGGAGTAGTCACCACGACTCCGTAGTGCCGATCGGGGCAGTACGCCCGGGGCGGCTTCTTCGCGCCTTTGTGCGCGGCCGCCCTCCCGGAGGATTGGCCGAGTGGTAAGGCAGCGGCTTGCTAAGCCGTCGTCGGGGCCGTGAACCCCGCGCGCGTTCGATCCGCGCATCCTCCGCAGAGCCGTACGCCGCGAGCATGCGGCACGCACCGCGCGCGGCGGTGTCCGTACGGCCCCGGCGGCGGAAACGACCCGTCACCGGGGCCGCAGGCCGTTTCGGACCCCGGATCCCGAGCCCCGAACCTCGGACCTCGCCTCCCGAACCTCGCCCCCGAACGCTGCCCGGCATCCCCGGGGCGCCGGGCGCCGCATTCCGCCGGAGGCGTCGTACGGACACGGGCAGCCGCGCGGATGCGGGACCGGCGCGGGCGGGACCGGTGGTGGGCGGTTACCGCTGGAGGAGCCGTTCCAGCACCACGGCGATGCCGTCGTCCTCGTTGGACGCGGTGACCTGCTGGGCCACGGCCTTCAGGTCCTCGTGCGCGTTGGCCATGGCCACGCCCCACCGCGCCCACGCGAACATCGGGATGTCGTTCGGCATGTCGCCAAAGGCCAGCGTGTCCGCGGCCTTCACCCCCAGCCGGCGCGCGGCGAGCGAGAGCCCGGTGGCCTTGCTCAGCCCCAGCGGAAGGATCTCGACTATCCCCGGACCGGCCATGACCACGTCCACCAGATTGCCGACCGCCGCCCGCGCGGCCTCCGCCAGCGCGTCGTCGTCCAGCACGGGGTGCTGGAGGTACACCTTGTTCAGCGGCGCCGCCCACAGTTCGGCCGGGTCCTCGGCCACGACGGCCGGGAGCGGCCCCTCCTGCGCGCGGTAACCGGGACCGACCACCACCTCGCCGTCGAGCCCGTCACGGCTCACCGCCAACGCCAGCGGACCGACCTCGGCCTCGACCTTGGACAGCGCCAGACCGGCGAGCCGCCGGTCCAGCGTCAGCGAGGTCAGCAGGCGGCCTTCGCCCGCGTGGTAGACCTGCGCGCCCTGGCCGCAGACGGCGAGCCCCTCGTAGCCGAGGTCGTCCAGGATGTGCCGGGTCCACGGCACGCCGCGGCCGGTGACGACGATGTGCGCGGCGCCGGCCGCGGCCGCCGCGGTCAGCGCCGCACGGGTGCGCTCGGAAACCGTGTCGTCGTCGCGCAGCAGCGTGCCGTCGAGGTCGGTCGCGACCAGCTTGTACGGAAAGGTCACTTGGCGACCGGTTCCAGGACCTCGCGCCCGCCCAGGTACGGCCGGAGGATCTCGGGCACCCGCACCGAGCCGTCGGCCAGCTGGTGGTTCTCCAGGATCGCCACGATCGTGCGCGGGACGGCGCAGAGGGTGCCGTTCAGCGTGGACAGCGGCTGGAGGACCTTCTTGCCGTCCCGGGTGTCGCGCATCCGGACGGACAGGCGGCGCGCCTGGAAGCTGTCGCAGTTCGACGCGGACGTCAGCTCGCGGTACTTGCCCTGCGTCGGGATCCACGCCTCGCAGTCGAACTTGCGCGCGGCGGAGGCGCCCAGGTCGCCAGTGGCGACGTCGATCACCTGGAACGGCAGCTCAAGGGCGGTGAGCCACTGCTTCTCCCAGTCCAGCAGCCTGCGGTGCTCGGCCTCGGCGTCCGCCGGGTCGACGTACGAGAACATCTCGACCTTGTCGAACTGGTGGACGCGGAAGATGCCCCGGGTGTCCTTGCCGTAGGTGCCGGCCTCGCGGCGGTAGCACGGCGAGAAGCCCGCGTACCGCAGCGGCAGCTGCTCGGCCTCGATGATCTCGTCCATGTGGTACGCGGCGAGCGGGACCTCGGAGGTGCCGACCAGGTAGAAGTCGTCCTTCTCCAGGTGGTACACGTTCTCCGCGGCCTGGCCGAGGAAGCCGGTGCCCTCCATGGCGCGCGGGCGGACCAGCGCGGGGGTCAGCATCGGGACGAACCCGGCCTCGGTGGCCTGGGCGATCGCCGCGTTGACGAGGGCGAGCTCCAGTAGCGCGCCGACGCCCGTCAGGTAGTAGAAGCGCGAACCGGAGACCTTGGCGCCGCGCTCCATGTCGATGGCGCCCAGCAGCTCGCCGAGCTCCAGGTGGTCCCGGGGCTCGAAGCCCTCGGCCGCGAAGTCGCGGATCGTGCCGTGGGTCTCCAGGACGACGAAGTCCTCCTCGCCGCCGACCGGCACGTCCTGGTGGACGATGTTGCCGATCTGGAGCATCAGGCTCCGGGCCTCGGCGTCGGCCTCGTCCTGTGCCGCGTCGGCCGCCTTGACCTCGGCCTTCAGCTGCTCGGCACGCTTGAGCAGCTCGGCGCGCTCCTCGGGCGAGGCCTTGGGGATGAGTTTGCCGAGCGACTTCTGCTCGGAGCGGAGTTCGTCGAAGCGGACGCCGGACGACCTGCGCCGCTCGTCGGCGGAGAGCAGGGCGTCGACGAGCGCGACGTCCTCTCCACGGGCGCGCTGGGAGGCGCGAACACGGTCGGGGTCCTCACGGAGCAGGCGAAGGTCAATCACCCCTCCAGGCTACCGGTGTGCGCTTCCGCGGCTCGAACCGATATTGCCAAGCGTGTCACTTTGCCCGAATTGGCGAAATTGGCGGAATAGGTAAACGGTGGGGCTATTGTTCCGGCGGCGTCGGTTCCGATTGGTCAATGAAAAAGAGTTTACTCCCCTAAAAGGGGCAGAAAGTCTTGACTGCCTTGACTCATGCGCCGTGCGGGGAACGGGAGTTGGGGAGGGCTTGTCCACAGGAGGCGTCGTGATCGCTAGTTATCCACAGGCTGTGTGGAAGAGCTGTGGACACCGGAGGGCGGCGTTCCGAAACCGACTCCATGTCGCGGGGGAATCTCCGTTCAAACTCGCCGCCGACGCTCGTTCGGGCGGGAATTCCCCGCTCCCAGGAGACGATCGCGGGAACGGGGGCGGTACGGGAGGCCACGGGGCGACGCGGCGGCACCCTGGATCTGTGGAAGCTGCCGCGCCCCCAGGGGTGACATGTCGCCCGCGCCGCACGATGATGTCGACTTGTCCCCAGGTCGAGACTCGGGCCTGTGGATAACTCTTGGTCGGCGGTGGATACCGAAGATCGGCTGATCCTACTCAGACCCGGCCGTCCAGATTGCGGGCCAGCCAGTCCGACGCGTCGGTGAACTCCGCGTCCGACGTGCCGGGCCGCAGCGGCCGTACGTCCTCCGGCTCGACCCCGGCCCGCGGGTACGACCCGAGGAACCGCACGTTCGGGCAGATCCGCTTCAGGCCCATCAGCGCCTCACCGACCCGCCGGTCCGCGATGTGTCCCTCGGCGTCCACCGCGAAGCAGTAGTTGCCGATGCCGGCGCCCGTGGGGCGCGACTGGATCAGCATCAGGTTCACCCCGCGCACCGCGAACTCCTGGAGCAGTTCGAGCAGCGCACCGGGCTGGTCCTCGCCCAGCCAGATGACCACCGACGTCTTGTCCGCACCCGTCGGCGCCGCGGGCCGGGCGGGGCGGCCCACCAGGACGAAGCGGGTCTGGGCGTTCTCCGCGTCGTGGATCTCGGTGACCAGCGGTTCCAGACCGTATGTCGCCGCCGCGAACTCGCCGGCGAAGGCGGCGTCGTACCGTCCGTCCCGGACCAGCCGGGCGCCGTCGGCGTTGGACGCCGCGGATTCCCATACCGCGTCCGGGAGATGGGCGGCCAGCCAGTTGCGGACCTGCGGCTGCGCGGCCGGGTGAGCGGTGACCGACTTGATGTCGGACAGCGCGGTCCCGGGCCGCACCAGCAGCGCGAAGCTGATGGAGAGCAGCACCTCGCGATAGATCATCAGCGGTTCGCCGGTGGCCAGTTCGTCGAGGGTCGCGGTGATGCCGCCCTCGACGGAGTTCTCGATCGGCACAAGCGCCGCGGCGGCGGCTCCGCTGCGCACCGCGTCCAGGGCGGCCGGCACCGAGACCATCGGCACGAGTTCACGGGTGGCGGCTTCGGGCAGCGTGCGGAGGGCGACCTCGGTGAAGGTGCCTTCGGGACCGAGATAGGCGTAGCGCGTGGCGGACATACCGTCACCCTACGGCCCCGGGCCGGTACGGTTCGCCCGGTCCGCTCCAGCGGCCGGATCGGCCGGATTGCAGGATCCGGCCGGTCGGCTTCAGGAGCTCGCCGCGCCGCTTCGGGGGCCCGCTCGGCCGGTTTCAGGAGCCCGCCCCCGCTGCCTCGGCCTCGCGGCGCCGGACTCAGGAGTCCAGCAGCCGCTGTCCCACGTACTCGCCGTCCGCCGCGCCGCCCGGCACCGCGAACAGCGCGCTGGACTCGTGCCGGATGAAGGACGACAGGGCGTCTCCCCGGTCCAGCTTGCGCTGCACCGGGACGAAGCCGCGCAGCGGATCCGCCTGCCAGCAGATGAACAGCAGTCCGGCGTCCGGGGTGCCGTCCGGCGCGATGCCGTCGTGGTACGAGAAGGGGCGGCGCAGCATGGCCGCGCCGCTGTTCTTCTGGGGCGAGGAGATCCGGGCGTGGGCGTTGTCCGGGATCAGCAGCTTGCCGTCGGCGCCGGCCCTGTCGAGGTTCATCGGGGTGGTCTCGGAGCCGCCGCTCAGCGGGGCGCCGTCCTTCTTGCGGCGTCCTATGACCCGTTCCTGCTGGTCCACCGGGAGCCGCTCCCAGTCGTCGAGCAGCATCCGGATCCGGCGTACGACCGCGTAGGAACCGCCGGACAGCCACCGGTACGCGGCGTCCGTTCCCTCCGGTACGAAGAGGCGCTGGTCGAAGTCGGCGTCGGTGGGCTTCGGATTGGCGGTGCCGTCGATCTGGCCCATCAGGTTGCGGGCGGTCATCGGCCGGGCGGTGGCGCCGGGGGTGCGGTTGAAGCCGTTCATCTGCCAGCGGACCCGGGCGGCCTGGGCGGCCTCCTTCTGTACGGCGCGCAGCGCGTGGAAGGCGACGAGCGCGTCGTCGGCGCCGATCTGCACCCAGAGGTCGCCGTTGGAGCGCTTGGGGTCGATGCGGTCGTTGGAGAAGGGCGGCAGCGGGTCGAGTTCCGGCGGGCGGCGGTCGGACAGGCCGGTGCGGTCGAAGAAGGTGTGGCCGAAGCCGAAGGTGATCGTGAGCGAGGAGGGGCCCGCGTCCAGCGCGATCCCGGTGTCGTGGGCCGGGCCGTCCGCCGCACCGCTGTCGGCTGGCTCACCGGCCATCAGCCGCCGGGCCACGTCCGACCAGCGGCGCATCAGTGCGGCGGCCTCCTTCCGGCCGGCGCCGGGCGCCAGGTCGAAGGCGATGAGATGGCCGCGTGCCTGAAGCGGAGTGGTGATCCCCGGTTGGTGTTTCCCGTGAAACATTTCGCGGGTGGAGCCGACCGCGGTCAGGGCGGTCGGCGTCTCGGGCCGGGTCGCGGCGTAGCCGGTCGCGCCACCGGCCGCCCCCAGCACCAGCCCGGCGGCGCCGGTCGCGCCCACGGTGCCGAGCAGCCGCCGCCGGGAGAGGGCGCCGCCGGTGCCGTTCCCGGAGCCGCCGCCGTTCGCGGCGCCGTTGATTCCGCTGTGGCCGCCGGGGCCGGTCCCGCCGGTGGCGCTGTCGTCCGCTGGCGCGGCCCTTCGGCCCCCGCGGTCGTCCACAGACGGCCTGCGGCTGCTCGGAGGGGTCTTCTTCCTGCTGTTTCCGCCCACGGTTCCGCTCTTGTTTTCGCTCACGGTTCTGCTCAGCCGATCTTCACGGTCTTGTCGACGGTCGTCTGGTCGATGTCCGAGGTGCGCACGGTCACCGCGACCTTCCAGTCGCCCGCCATCGGGATCTGCACGTCGCTCGCGGTCCAGTGGCCCCCGCCGATCCGGGTGGGCACGACGGAGAGCGGGCCGATGTTCTTGGACTTCAGGGTGAAGGCGACCTTCAGCTCGGGGACCTCCATGGCCTTGCCGTCGGCGCCGTCGACCCAGATGTGGAGCTCGTCGGAGCCGGAACGGCCGGGGTCGACGTCCATGCGCACCGTTCCCCTGCCGTTCTCGCCGCCCGTGTCGAACGGCAGCTTCACGGAGACGGGGCCCCCGGTCGCCGGGGCGGTCGCCGCCGTGGAGCCGCGGGCCTCCTCCTCGGTACGAGCCGGCTCGGTCGAGGTCAGTGCGGTCGTCACGGCGAGGAGGACGACGGCGACACCGACCTCCGCCAGCACCGAACGGCGAAGGCCGGAACGGTCGGGGTCGGCGTCGCGGACGCGCTTCTTCTCGGCGGTGGCCATGGCGGCTCGCTGCCGGGCCAGCTGTGCGGCCCGCACCGGGTCCTCGGCAGCCGCCGTCGACGCGCCCTCCGGGACCTGGCGGACCCCGGCATCGGCCCCGGCCCCCGTACCGGCATCGGCCCCGGCACCGGCATTGCTCTCGGTACCGGCCCCCGACCCGGCACTCGCCCCGGCCTCGGGCCCGTTGCCGGCACTCGCCCCGGCCCCGTCGCCCGTACCGGCGCTTCCGCCCCTGATCAGCCGCGCCGTCCAGCGGCGCGAGCCCCAGGCGATCCCCACCATGACGGCGACGAGCCCCACCTTCACCAGCAGCAGCTGCCCGTATCCCGTGCCGGTGAGCGCGGACCAGCTGCCGACCTGGCGCCAGGACTGGTAGATCCCGGTGGCGGTGAGCACGAGCACGCTGCCGAACGCGATGCGGGAGAAGCGTCCCACCGCCGCCGCGTCCACGTCCGGAGTCCGGTACAGCGCGACGAGCAGCGCCGCCAGCCCGCCCAGCCAGGCGGCGACGGCCAGCAGATGGAGCAGGTCGACCGGCATGGCGATGCCGGGCTGGAGGCCCGTGGAGGCGTGCTCGGCGAGCGACCAGGTGCCGGCGATGCCCGCGGCGATCACCACGCCGCCGGCGGCCAGCCCGAACGTGAGGTCCTTCCGCTCGCGCTCGTCCTCCCGGCGCGCGTACGCGCCGAAGAGCACCGCCAGGAACAGCGCGGACGCGCCGAGCAGCAGCAGCCGGGACACCAGGGCCGCCCCCGGCTTGGTGTCCAGCACGGTCTTCAGCACGTCGAGGTCGAAGGCGTCCGCGAGTTTCCCGGAGCCGGTGTAGGGGCCGCGCAGCACCAGCATCGCCAGGGTGGCGACGGTCAGCGTCAGCCAGCCGCGCACGACCAGGCGCTGCAGGGGCCGCGCGCCCGCCCCGCGCTGCCAGCAGGCCAGCACGAAGGCGGCGCCGCCGGCCAGCAGCACGAAGCCGGCGTACGCGGCGTAGCGCGCGATGTCGTAGAGCGTGCCGACGAGCCCGCCTCCGACGTCGGTCGTGGGCAGCGCGACGGCGGTCTTCGACGGCGCCCCGACGGAGAAGGTGAAGGCCCCCGAGACGGGGTGGCTGTCCGCCGACACCGCCTGCCAGGCGACCGTGTACGTGCCGTTCGGCAGCCCGGTGCGCAGCGGGACCTCGTACTCCTGGTCGGAGCCGCACTTCAGACCGCGGGGTGCGGTGCCGGTGTCGGCCCGTTCGCCGCTGGGGTCCAGGACCCGGACGGAGTCGTCCCCGAAGGCGACCCCTTCGGAGAAGGCGAGGGTGATCTTCTGGGGGGCGGTGCCGACCACCGCCCCGTTCTGCGGATCGCTTCCGGTCAGCGCGGCGTGCGCGGACGCCGGGCCCGCACCGCCGAGCAGCAGGCCGAACACCAGGCCGGCGAGAGCGGCGAGGAGCGCCGCCGCGGCGAGCGGACGACGGGCCGGGGACGCGGACGGGGACGGTCCGAAGTGCGGGGCGGTGGCTGTCATGACGTGTCAGTCCCTCACTGCTTCTTCGGGTTGTAGGTGGTCTCCTTCACGGGAAGGTCGACCTTGATCGGATCGGCCTTCTCGAAGTGCAGCTCCACGGACACCTTCCCGCCCGCCTTCGGCCGCTCCTTGATTTTCATGAACATGATGTGGTTGCCGCCGCGTTCCAGACGCAGTTCGCCGTTCGCGGGCACATCGAGGGACGAGACCATGCGCATCGCCTGGTTCTTCGTCTCATGTATGGAGACGTCGTCCGAGAGCGGACTGGTGACCGAGGTGAGCCGGTCGGCGGCGCCGCCGTTCTCAATGACGAGGAAACCCGCCGCCATGTCGCTGACGGGCTGCGGCATGAACGCGCCGCTCACCTTCAGATCGGGCCCGGTCTTCCCGGGCTCGCTCTTCGAGGAGGAGCATCCCGCCAGCGTCAGTCCGGTGACGAGGGCGGCGGCGAGGATGGTACGACGGTTCACGGGTTCTCCCCCTTGATGATCTTCGGCAGGTCCTTGGTGTAGTCGTCGGGGGAGGTGTCCTCGCTGTACACCAGGTATCCCTTGTCGGTCTTCGGCGAGAACGCCATGACCTGGGAGCCGTGCATCGAGACGACCGTGCCGTCCTTCTCCTTCTTCGGGGCGTCGATGCCGATGCCGATCTGGCGCGCGCCCGCCTGGATGGCCGGGAAGTCGCCGGTGAGACCGATGAAGGAGGGGTCCTGCGACTTGAGCCAGGTGCCCAGCGAGGAGGGGGTGTCCCGCTCGGGGTCGGTGGTCACGAAGACGATCCGGAGGTTGTCCTGATCGGCCTTGGGGAGCTTGTTCTTGGCGACGGAGATGTTGCTCATGATGAGCGGGCAGACGTCGGGGCAGTGGGTGTAGCCGAAGTAGATCAGCGTCGGCTTGCCCTTGGTCTGCTCCCGCAGGTCGTACTTCTTCCCGTGGGTGTCGGTGAGGACGAGGTCGGGCTTGGTGAACGGCTGGTCGAGCACCGTCGCGGCCTTGGTCTTGGCCGGGGCGGAGACGTCGGCGAACGGCTTCTCGGCGGCGGCGTCGTCGCCGCTGCCGCAGGCGGACAGGGTGAGTGCGGCCGCGGCGGCGAACGCCGCGGCCAGCACTGTCTTCTTACGCATGGAGCACTGGATCCTGGTGGGTCGATGGGACTGAACGGGTTCTGACGGGTCCTGAACGCTGAAGGCGCGGTGTGCGGCCGGTCCCGCGGGACCGGCCGGCCGGCCGGTGTCAGGCGGTGCGGCGGCGTCCGGCGAGGACACCGAAGGCCACGCCCGCCACGCCGACGACGATGCCGACGATGCCGAGGACACGGGCCGTGGTGTCACTGGACGAGGAGTCCGAGGAGTCGGACGAGGCCGTGGTCTGCTTCTCGTCCGCCGCCTGCGCGGCGCCGCCCTTGGCGTCGGCGCCCGAGCCGTGGCCGTCGGCGGCCGCGGTCAGCTTGAGCACCGGCGCCGGGGTCTCCGGCTCGGCGGCGCCTTCCTTGGGCTCCTCGATCCAGCGGACGACCTCCTTGTTGTCGTACGTCTGGACGGCCTTGAACACCAACTGGTCGGCGTCCTCGGGGAGCTGGCCGATGGAGAGCGGGAACTGCTGGAAGTAGCCCGGGCGGATGCCGGCCTCGTCCTTGTCGCCCTTGGCGGTCCAGGTGACCTTGGAGACGGCCTCGTCGATCTTCTTGCCGTGCATGTCGAGCGGCTTGGCCAGCTTGCTCTTGGTGATCTCGATGTCCCAGCCGGGTACGTCCTGGGGGGTCACCGAGGCCAGCGGGTGGTCGGTCGGGAAGTTGACCTCGACCTTGACCGTCGAGGCGTTGTCGCGTTCGTTGGGGACCTTGATGTTGACGGACGCGTACCCGCCCTTGGCGGCCTCGCCCAGCGGCTGCACGGACACGTGCGCGGAGGCTGTGCCCGCGAGCAGCAGCACGGTGGACGCGGCGATGCCGCCGGCCAGGGCGATACGGGAAACGTTCATGACGGGAATCACTCCACGTAGGCGCGTAGAAAGGTGGTCCGGCGCGCGGGTGCGCGACGGCGTCGCGACACCTCATTCCCGTCCACGGCGCGGGTACGTCGGCGGGACGGGACCGGATGGTCCGTACGCCGGGCACGCGCGCGTCGGGCGACCGGGTCGCCGACCGGCGGGCGGTCGGACGGCCGAGCGGCAGAGCATTCGGGGGCCGGGCCGCCGGGGAGGTCCGGCGGGTGTCGCGTCAGGCTGCGAGCGCGTACGCGGCCGGCGGCCCGCGCCTGATCACCGTGTGCTGCAGGGCGTCCCCGGTGGCGGGGAGCGGAGCGTCGTCCTCGGCGCGCGGGGCGCGCGGCCCGGTCGCCGGGGAGCCGGGCAGTCCGGCGCGCAGGGCGTCCACCAGCGCGAGTGCGGCGCGCAGGGCGCGCAGCCGGGCTGCGGCGGCGACCTGCTGGGCGCCCTGCGCGGACAGTCGGACCAGCCCGGACAGGGCGATCTCGCCGCGTCGCAGCAGCCAACCGGTCGCCACGGCGGCCAGCAGGTGACCGAGGAGCATGGGCAGGTCGGGCAGCAGCCCGGTGAGTCCGCCCGGGTGCGTGCCGAGCACGGGGACCAGATGCCGGGGACCGGCCACCGCCGTCGGGTCGATGCCCGCCGTGGCGACGATGCGATGGGCCTGTACCGCGTTCAGCTGGGCCGGACCCGCGCCGCACACGATGCTCGCCGCGAACCGGATCAGCGCGTCGTCGCCGGTCGCGCTCGCGGGAGCCGCCGACGCGGCGGGCATGCCCATGCTGAAGACGGCGTGCAGGGCGACCTGTCCGCAGGCCAGCGCCGCCGCGATGGAGGGCAGCGAGCGTTCGCGCCCGGCGAGCGGCGCGACCACCGCGAGGGTCCCCAGGAACCCGGCGAGCAGCGCCCACCAGGGGATGGGCGCGCAGGAGGCCAGGGCATGGCCCGCCGCGGACAGCGCGACACAGACCGCGGCGAACACCGTGGCCCTCAGAAGCCGCGGACCGGCTCCGGCGCGTGCGACAGGCATAGACATGGCGGGGCCCATCATCGCACCGCGCCCCCTCCCTGGATACGGCAGGTCCGCAACGTCACCGCCCGTGTCCGTCCGTTCGGAGCCGGGCCGGATGGTCCCTCCCGCCCCGTTGCGTCAGGCCGGCCGGCCCATCGGCGTGCCGGGCGTCGGCACGGGGCCAACGGCCGCTTCTTCGGGCCCGGTTCGGCATACACGGGGGGTGCGGAACGCGGGTATCCGCCGAATGAGCGGTCTCACATCCGGTATGCGCTTATGGACGGTTCGGCATGGCAATACGTATCGGAGGTATGTCGAGCCGCAGCCAGGAGGCTGGAGCATGAGCATCTGGTGGTCTCTCCATCTGCGGCGCGAGGCTGCGAGCGTTCCGCTCGCCCGCCGCTTCCTGCTGGGCACCATGGAGACCGCGGGCGTGGATCCGGAGGTGTCCTTCGACCTGTCGGTCGCCCTCACCGAGGCGTGCGCGAACGCCGTCGAGCACGGCGGCGGCCACGGCCCCCGGGATGACCTGCCCCAGGAGGACCGGAACACGGTCCTGAGCCTCTGGGACGAGCACGACGGGCACGACGAATACGACGGGCACGACGGACACGACGAGCAGGGCAGGCAGGGCGGGCGCGACGAGCAGGGCAGGTGGGACATACAGGGCGTACGGGGCGTACGGGGTGAAAGCGGTGGACGGTCCGGGGCGGCCCCGGGCCAGTACCGGGTCACCGCGTACCTGGACGGCGAGAAGTGCCGGATCGAGGTCTCCGACTCGGGGCCGGGCTTCCCCTCCCGGCGCATGCCGCGCCCCTCGGCCCAGCAGCACGGTTCCCAGCCGTACCCCTCGCTCGGCGCCGAGAGCGGCCGGGGGCTCTGTCTGATCGCGCAGCTCGCCGACCACGTCCACTTCCGCAACCGCCCCGGCCACGGCGCCGTGGTGAGTTTCGACAAGGTCCTCAAATGGCGGGAGGGCGCCCTGCTCATGGTGTCCTGAGCAAGACGCCCTCCGGTGCGTTACGGGGAGAACGGCCGGCCCCCGAGGGAGACCGGGCCCCTGAGGGAGACCGGGCCCCGAGGGAGACCGGCCCCGACGGAGATTGGCCCCCGAGCGCGGCCGGCCCCCGAGCGCGGCCGGCTCCCCGCGAGCGATCAGCCCCGGAGCGAGGCCATCCACGCCTCGACCTCGTCGGCCCGGCGCGGCAGCTTGTCGGAGAGGTTCCGGTTGCCGTCCTCGGTGACGAGGATGTCGTCCTCGATCCGGACGCCGATGCCCCGGTACTCCTCGGGCACGGTCAGGTCGTCGGCCTGGAAGTACAGACCGGGCTCGACCGTGAGGCAGACGCCGGGCTCCAGCGTTCCGTTCACATACGTCTCGGTGCGCGCGGCGGCGCAGTCGTGGACGTCCATGCCGAGCATGTGGCCGGTGCCGTGCAGCGTCCAGCGGCGCTGGAGGCCCAGTTCGAGGACCTTGTCCACCGACAGGTCGCCGAGCAGGCCCCAGGAGACCAGGTGCTCGGTGAGCACGCGCTGCGCGGCGTCGTGGAAGTCGCGGTAGGCGGCGCCCGGCTTGACGGCGGCGATGCCCGCCTCCTGGGCCTCGTACACCGCGTCGTAGATCTTCCGCTGGAGCGGGGTGAAGGTGCCGCTGATCGGCAGGGTGCGCGTCACATCGGCGGTGTAGAGCTCGCGGGTCTCCACCCCGGCGTCGAGCAGCAGCAGGTCGCCGGAGCGCACCGGGCCGTCGTTGCGCACCCAGTGCAGCGTGGTGGCGTGCGGCCCGGCGGCGCAGATCGAGCCGTAGCCGATGGCGTTGCCCTCGACGCGGGCGCGCAGGAAGAACGTCCCCTCGATGTAGCGCTCGCTGGTCGCCTCGGCCTTGTCGAGGACCTTGACGACGTCCTCGAAGCCGCGGGCGGTGGAGTCGCAGGCCTTCTGGAGCTCGGCGATCTCGAAGGCGTCCTTGACCAGCCGCGCCTCGGAGAGGTAGACGCGCAGCTCCTCGTCGCGCTCGGCGGTGACCTTGTCGGTCAGCGCGGCCTCGATGCCGGCGTCGTGGCCGCGGACGTTGCGGACCGGTCCGGTCGCCTCGGCGAGCGCGGCCGGGAGCTCGCGGACGTCCTTCGCGGGGACGCCCAGCAGCTGCTCGGCCTCGGCGAGGGAGTGGCGGCGGCCGACCCACAGCTCGCCCTGGCCGTCGAGCCAGAACTCGCCGTTCTCACGGTCGGAGCGCGGCAGCAGGTGGAGGGTGGCCTCGTGCCCGTCCGCGGTCGGCTCCAGGACCAGGACGCCGTCCTGGGTCTGGTCGCCGGTGAGGTACGCGTACTCGGTGGAGGCGCGGAAGTCGTACTCGGTGTCGTTGGAGCGGGTCTTCAGGTTCCCCGCGGGGATGACCAGGCGCTCGCCCGGGAACCGCGCGGAGAGCGCGGCCCGGCGGGCGGCGGTCTGCTCGGCCTGGGGGATCGGTGCGAGATCGCGCAGCTCGGTGTCGGCCCAACCGGACCTCATGTTCGCGGCGAGTTCGTCGGAGATGCCCGGGTACAGGCCGTTCTTCCGCTGCTTGATCGTTTCTTCCGCGTCGGTCCCGGCGTTCTCCGGGGTCTCCGGGTTCTCCGGGGTGAGCTCCTCAGCCACGGCTTGTCTCTCCTTGGTACGACACTGGGCCGTCATCCATCGTACGGGCGGACCGCAGGGGGCACAGGGCCGTAAGACCTCTTACACGGCGAGGCGCCCGGAGGCGCCATGCCTGGTCCGCGCGGCGAGACGGCGCGGTGCGCGGCGTGGTGCGCGGCGCGGGGCCGTGCCGCCCGGGACAAGTGGCTTCACCCGGGACAAGTGGCTTCACCCGGGGCAAGTGGCTTCACCCCGGTCGAACGGTTTCACCCGAGCCGGGCGGTTTCGCCCAAGTCGAGCGGCTTCACTCGAAGCGGGCGGCGAGGACCACCACGTCCTCCGAGCCGCCGCCCTGGTCGAGTCCGTCCGGCAGCATGGTCCGCAGCACATGGTCGGCGACGGCCGCGGCGTCGTCGCGCAGCGCCTTCGGCACGCGCGCCGCCGCCGCGTGGAGCCGGGCGAACGCCCGGTCCGTCGACTCGCCGGTGCGGCGCAGCAGCCCGTCGGTGTAGAGGAGCACGGTCTCGCCCGGCGCCGGGGCGATCTCCACGCTGGGCGCCTCCCAGCAGGCGAGCATGCCCAGCGGGGCGGAGACCGAGGTCTCGACGAACTCGGTGCGCCGTTCGCCGATCAGGAGCGGCGGGGTGTGGCCCGCCCCGGCGAGCAGGATCTTGCGGCGGGACGGCTCGCAGTAGGCGAAGAGGGCGGTCGCGGAGCGGGCGGGCTCGGTGAGCCGCAGCAGCAGTTCCAGATCGGAGAGCACGGCGACCGGGTCCTCGCCCTCCATCACGGCGTACGCCCGCAGACCGGCGCGCAGCCGGCCCATGGCGGCGAGGGCGCTGGGCCCGGAGCCGTCCACCGAGCCCACGGCGAGACCGAGCGCGCCCTCGGGCAGCGCCAGCGCGTCGTACCAGTCGCCGCCGCCCTCCGGGGCCGCCCGGTGACGCGCCGCCAGCTGCACGCCGGGGACCCGGGGCAGATGGGTGGGCAGCAGTTCCTCGGTGACGGTGGAGACATCGGCCCTGGCCCGTTCCAGCTCCAGCATTCTGGCCAGGTGTTCGCCGGCGTATCCGGCGTAGAGGCCGACGAGATGACGCTGGCGTTCCAGCGGTTCGGCGGGTTCGTCGTACAGCCAGACGGCGGCGCCGAGCCGGCCGGTCGACTCGGCGGCGATCGGCATGGCGTAGCTGGCGGCGTATCCGAGGCTGGCGGCGACCTCGCGGCGGCGGGGGTCGAGGCCGACGTCGCCGAGCAGGTCGGGGGTGGTCCGGTTGCCCTCGGCGTCCGGGTGTCCCTCCAGGATCCGGCCGTAGGAGGTGGCGCTGCGCGGGACCGTCTCCATGTGCCCGAGCTCGGCGTGGGCCAGCCCCAGGCCGACGGTGCTGACGGGGCCGCGGTGGTCGGACGGTTCGAAGACGACCAGGCCGCGCCGCGCGCCGACCAGGGCGGCCCCGGCGGCCAGGAGCTCGCGCAGAGCGCCGTCGAGGGTGCTGGTCCTGGCCAGTCGTTCGGTGAGTTCGTGCAGCGTGGTGAGATCGGAGACCCAGCCGGCCAGCCGGTCCTGGACGAATGTTCCGGGGGTGGCCGACATTCCGGACAGAGGACCGGCAGTCTGCGTTGAAACGGGAACCGTGGGATCGATTCCAGCCACTTTCGGCAAGTGCGGGGCGCTCATGGCAGTCGGCTTTCCCACCGGTGCGTCTCTGGGAATAGCATCGCAAACCCCCATGTCATTCTGCGTCGCTATCTGTGTCTCTACGAGTACACGTAGCATCCACATGTACACGCACAAGTAAGGTGATGTCCAGCATTGTCCCTGCGGGATTCGCGGTGTCTGGACGATGGTTAAGTTGGCTGAAAAATGCACCTGGTGGCGGCTCATTGCGGTCGACTGAGGGTGCTCGACAAGGGGGTGTTCCCGGATGAAGTCCCGTAGGGAGCGTCATTTCGGGCATGCTGGGTACGTAATCGACGACGGCCAGGGGCAGTTCTGATCGCCCCCGGGAACCTGGCAGCGGGCCCGGACGTCCTCTTCTGTGACGGCCACGCCCCCACCCCCGAGTGGCGGGGTTCGCACCATGGGACGGCGCGCGCGACAAAGCGCTTCTCCTCGCCATGCTGGTGTACGGACTCGTCTCACCCCTCTGCTCGACCTGGCTCAGCGCACGTTCGGCACGACGAACCACCCGCACGACACGTCGGCCGAGCGCGCACGCACGGTGAAGTGATCCACACGCGATGTGACGCACGCGTGGTGTGATGTGGACCCTCGGCGTTCAACGGAAAGGAACGAGCGCTCATGCGCGAGATCCTCGGAAGGCGACGCAGGCTCCGGCGCAGGGCAAGGCCCGCCCAGCTCGACGCGGTCCTGATCTGTGCCACCGCGTGGCAGTGGCCCGTACTGCCCGGAGTGGGGCCGGCGGCGGCCCGCAGCGGTGGCGGCCGTGACCGCGGGTGCGCCTGCCCCGATCCCGACTGCGCCGTGCCCGGCGCGCACCCCTTCGACCCCGGACTTCTGGCGGCGACCACCGACGAACGCATGGTGCGCTGGTGGTGGACCAACCGGCCCACCGCCCCGATCGTGCTGGCCACCGGCGGCCGCGCCCCCTGCGCGCTGAGCCTGCCGGCCGTGGCCGCCGCGCGGGCGCTGGCCGAGCTGGACCGGATGAGGGTGCGGCTGGGCCCGGTGGTGGCGACGCCGACCCGGTGGTCGCTGCTGGTCGCCCCGTACACCCTCGAACGGCTCGGTGAACTGCTGCACGCCCAGGACCATGTGCCCAGCTCGCTGCGCTTCCACGGCGAGGGCGGCTATCTGGTCCTGCCGCCCTCCGGGACGGGGACGGGGCAGGTGCGCTGGGAACGGCCTCCGGCCCCGGAACCCGCACCGGTCCTCCACGGCCGGGAGCGCGGCCGGGCGAGTGCCGCCGACGCCGCCTCAGCGCCATGGCTGCCGGATGTGGAAGTGCTGCTCGACGCCCTGGTCGAGGCGAGCAACGCCGCGCCCGACGGGGGCAGCCGACTGGCGTACTGACCCGGGGTGCGCCCCGGTACGCGCCGGGCGGGCCCCGGCGCCCGCCGACCGGGGCGCGGCGCGCCCGCCCGCGGCTCGCGGTGCGGGCGGGGGCGTTCCCCATTCCGTATTCCGTGGAAACGCCGACGAGAGGAATCCTCGTGGGCGGCGGCGCGCCGGTACGGGACGGCGGTTCGCCGCGGGACACGGGTTCCGGCGCGAGACACGGACTTCCGGTGCGGAGAGGCGCGGAGTTCTGACTCCCCCATGGCCGTCGCGACCCTTCGCGATCCCTTCATGCAAAGTCTGCCGCTGCAAAGCGCAGGCGGAACCGGCTTTCTGACAGGTACTCGGAAGTCTTTTCATGGAAATAATCGAAGTTTTATTCGATCACTTCCATGGGGGCGCGCAAGGGGATCTCGATCCTCTTCCGTCCGGCGCGATTCGCCTGCCCGGAGCCTGTGGTGCATCCGGGAGGGGAGACCGGGGGCAGGCGTGCCGCGCGGTCCCAAAGCCGTTCCCGGCGTGCCTGGTTGGGGAGGTGGCGCGGTGGCGGGGGAGGGTCGTGCCGGCTCGTGGAGGGTCTGGATCCGACGTCCGGGCGGCGGGTGGCCGGGCCATGCGGCGGGGCGTACCGCCGGAGAGTTGTGCGCGGGGCTCATGCGCCGGAGCGCGCGCCGCGCGTCGTACCGGGAAATGAGGATGCCCGATCGCTGGCGACGGGGGATGCACCAGCGACCGGGCTTCTAGAACGGTAACAAGAGATCTGCCGTTCGCAAATTCGATCTCGCGTATTCGGACAGGGATTTACCTGTCGGTACGGGGGTTTGTGACGCGGGTCACCGATACGGCCGGGCGGCCGTCACTGTCAGCTGAGCGTCACTTGGCGGTTGGTGAGCCCGCCGCGCGCCCGCCGCTCCTCGGCGGTGAGCGGCGCGTCCGAGGCGAGCGCCCCGGCCAGCCGCTCCGCGAACTCCACCGCGGGCTTCTCGCACTCCGCCGCCCCCATCGTGCTCGGCAGGTCCCAGACCGGGACCATCAGCCCGTGCGCCCGGAAGGAACCGACCAGCCGCGTCCCCTCGCCCAACGACGAGGCGCCGGCGGCGTGCAGCCGGGCGAGCGCGTCGAGGAGCCGCTCCTCGGTGTGCGGCATGACCCAGCGCAGGTGGTTCTTCTCCGGGGTCTCGCACCAGTACGCGGCGTCCACGCCGGAGAGCCGGGTCGTGGGGATCGTCGCCTCGTTCGCGCGCTCCAGGGACGCGGTCACCTCGGGCGAGGCGTTCTCCGAGTCCGGCACCCAGAACTCGAAACCGGAGTGCACCACCGGCTCGAACGCGGCCTCCGGGTCGAGCAGGTCCTGGAGTCGCGGGCCGTCGGCCGGCGCGCGCCGCGCGGTCACGGGCGTACCGGGGTCGGCGGCCAGCGCCTGCCGCAGGGTGTCCGCGAGGTCGCGGCTGAGGTCGCCCGACGGGGTGTCGTTCTGCAGTCCGAGCAGCACCGAGCCGTCGTCCCGGCGGAGCGCCGGCCACGCCATCGGCAGCACGGTCGCGAGGGTCACGGAGGGCACGCCCTCGGGCAGGCCGCCCTGGAGCGTCAGCTCCACGGTGGCGGCCGGCACCAGCTCGCGCAGCGCGACCCAGTCGCACTCGCCGGACAGCCCCTCGAACGGACGGTGGACCAGCTCGGCCACGGCCTGGGCGGCGGCCCGGCCGTGGCAGGCCTTGTAGCGTCGGCCGGAACCGCACGGACAGGGCTCGCGGGCCCCGACCACCGGGATCTCGCCGTCCTTGAGTTGCTGCTTCCCGGCCTTGGTCTGAGGGCGCTTCTTGGCCATCGTGGGCTTTCTCCCGGTTGCGACAGTGCGGTCTGGCCCGCGAGCCTAGCGGCCCGTGTCGCGTCCGGAACACACGCGGCCCGCGTACCGCGCCGCCGCCCGCACTCCGCCCCGACTCGCGCCGCCCCCGGCGTACTCCGAGTACGCCGCACTCCGCCTCGCGCCCCGCCACGCCCCGCGCCCGTCGAGGGGCGAGCCGAGCCCGTGCCACGGAGGGCGAGGGGCGGCGGGCCGGCCCTCGCCGTCGAGGGCGCATCGTCGGGACACGTCGTCGCGGGCGAGAGGACGGCGGCTCAGCCCACGTCGTCGCGGGCGAGGGAGCGGCGGCTCAGCCCACATCGTCGAGGGCCTCCGTGAACCCCATCCGTTTCAGCCGCGCCGGACCCGACACGCCCGCCGCGCGGACCATGCCCGGCACCCTCGTGGCGCTGGGGGCGCTCGGCGCCCCGGACCTCCGGCCTGGCCCCTCGCCCTGTTGCCCCTCGTTCACGAGGACCCAGACCGTGACCTCGCCCGACGAGTCGTCACGTACGCCCCACTCCTCGGCGAGCGCACTGATGATGTTGAGACCGCGGCCGCCGCGCGCCGTCACCGACGGCGTGGCCGGAACCGGGCGGGTCGGGCCGCCGCCGTCCGTCACCTCGACGGTCAGTCCGCCCTTTCCGTCCACGCGCCAGGCGGCGCGGATGTCGCCGTCGCCCATGTCCGTGTGCCGTCCCAGCGGCCTGCCGTGCCGGCAGGCGTTGCTGAGCAGTTCGGAAAGGATCAACACGGCGTCGTCGACGACCGAATCCGGCATTCCGTAGTCGCGCAACTGCTCGCGCATCCGGTGCCGGGCCTGCCCCACGCCCGCAGGGCCATGGGGAACGGCCATGCTCGACGACGTGGGCACTTCCTGTGCCACCACCAACGCCACCCCCGAGACCTCCTTTGCCCCACGCCACGGAGTGGATGCCCTTCTGGACAGGGCCGGAAACCGGCCGTTCGTCCGCCGGTGACGCACTCGTGACGATCGAATACGGTTCGAATGCGCCGTTGCACTCCTCGTAACGGATGTTAGAGGCGTCCCAGTTGTGACAGAACCTGTTTGGGGCGATTCGTAATGATTGCGTCCACGCCGAGGTTGACGCAGAGTTCGACGTCCTCCGGTTCGTTGACCGTCCAGACGTGGACACGGTGGCCCGCGCGGTGCAGGCGTTCGACGTAGCCGGGGTGGCTGCGGACGATCCGCATCCCGGGGCCGGCGATCCGCGCCCCGGCGGGCAGCCGCCCGTCGCGCAGGCGGGGCGAGACGAACTGCATCAGATAGACGGTGGGCAGGGTGGGGGAGGCGGCCTGGATCCGGTGCAGCGAGCGCGCCGAGAAGCTCATGACCCGCACCGGCGAGGGGCCGCCGGCCGGCGGGGCGTCGAGTCCGAAGCGGTTCAGCAGCAGCAGCAGCCGTTCCTCCACCTGGCCCGCCCAGCGGGTGGGGTGCTTGGTCTCGATGGCGAGCTGGACCGGGCGGCCGGCGGCCCGCGTCTCGGTGAGCAGTTCGAGCAGCCGTTCCAGGGTGAGCACGGAGGTGAGCTCGCCCGGCACCGGGTCCCAGTCCGGGGACTCCGAGCCCTCGTGGTCCCTCCAGGAGCCGAAGTCGAGGGCGGCGAGTGCGGACAGCTCCAGCGCGGAGACCGCGCCCCGGCCGTTGGAGGTCCGGTTCACCCGGCGGTCGTGCACGCACACGAGGTGCCCGTCGGCGGTGAGCCGTACGTCGCACTCCAGGGCGTCGGCGCCGTCCTCGATCGCCTTCCGGTACGCGGCCAGGGTGTGCTCGGGGGCGTCGTCGGACGCGCCCCGGTGGGCGACGACCTGGATGGAATGGGGCGAGGGCGTCGAGGGCTGCCGTGCTGGGGTCACCGCGTCATCGTGTCACCGAGGGGCGGGTGACGGGTACGGCGTCGGGCGGAATGCCCGGGTATGGGGCGGGTGGCGGGTGTGGTGCGGCGCGGTGTGGTGGTGGGCGGACGCGGGCGGCGGGGCGCGGGCGCCCGCGCGCAGGGGCGGATACGGCATGGGTGCGGCCGCCCGCGCATCGGGCGGGCGCGACGCGAGCGGGCGGATACGGCGCGAGCCGGCGGCGCCCGCGCGACGCGCCGTGCGCGCGCCGCGTGCGACGTGTCGGGCGACGTCGCCGCGCGTCGCGGCGGGACCGCACCCATAGACCTTTTTGTCGGATGTAAAGATTGGTCCGGTGGATGCACAGGTCCTGCTTACAGTGGCCTGACGGGTCTTGGGAAAAGCTGTCCCAGGACACGTACACAGCGGATCTCTTGCCGAAAATCGTGTGAATCGAGGAGTTAAGAGCTGTGAGCACAGAGAACGAGGGCAGCGAGGGCACCGCGGGCGAGGCAGTCCCGCCCGTTCCGTCCGTACCTCCAGTGCCGGCCGACGCTCCCCAGGGGCCTCCCGCTTCCGCGACGGCCCCGGCGCAGCCGCAGAGCCCGGAGGCCGCGGCTCCGCACCAGCCGTCCGGAGAGCAGCGGCCCGCCGCCCCGGCGGACGGACCGGCCATGCCCGCCGGGCCCGCCGCGCCCACGGGGGCCGCCGCGGGCACGACTCCTCCCGGTTTCCAGTCGGCCGCCGAGGCGAACTGGCCCCCGCCCCCGCCCGCCATGTCCACGTACGCGCACCCCGGCGCGGGCGGCGCGGCTCCGGTCTGGGGCGCCCCGGAGCAGTCCCCGCCCCCGCAGGGCCCCCGGAAGCGGGGGGTGGGCGGACTGGTGGCCGCCGTGGCGGTGGCGGCGCTGGTCGCGGGCGGTATCGGCGGCTCCCTGGGCTACTGGGCGGCCGACCGGCACAACTCGTCCAGCGGGTCGACCACCGTCTCCGCGGCGGCGAACCCGCAGGGCTTCAAGCGCGACCCCGGCACCGTCGCGGGCGTGGCGGCCAGGGCCCTGCCCAGCGTGGTCACCATCGACGCGCAGAGCGGCGACGGCGAGGGCGGCACGGGCACCGGCTTCATCTACGACAAGCAGGGCCACATCCTCACCAACAACCACGTGGTGGCCTCGGCGGCAAACAGCGGCCGGCTCACGGTCACGTTCTCCGACGGCAAGAAGTACGACGCCGAGGTGGTCGGCCGGGCGCAGGGCTACGACGTCGCGGTGCTGAAGCTGCGGAACCCGCCGTCGGGGCTGGCCCCGCTGTCCCTCGGCGACTCGGACCAGGTCGCGGTCGGGGACTCGACGATCGCGATCGGCGCCCCGTTCGGCCTGTCCAACACGGTCACGACCGGCATCATCAGCGCCAAGAACCGCCCGGTCGCCTCCGGGGACGGGGCAGGCGGCAACAACTCGTACATGAGCGCCCTGCAGACCGACGCCTCGATCAACCCGGGCAACTCCGGCGGCCCGCTGCTCGACGCACGCGGCGCGGTCATCGGCATCAACTCGGCCATCCAGTCCACCGGCAGCGGCATGGGCCAGACCCAGGCCGGCTCCATCGGCCTCGGCTTCGCGATCCCGATCAACCAGGCGACGAGCGTCGCCCAGCAGCTGATCAAGACCGGTCAGCCCGTCTACCCGGTGATCGGCGCCACGGTCAGGATGGACGAGCGGTCCGGCGGCGCGGTCATCTCCGACCAGGGCGCGGGCGGCACGGCGGCCGTGACCAAGGACGGCCCCGCGGACCGCGCCGGTCTCCGCGCGGGCGACGTGATCACGAAGTTCGACGACACGGTGATCGACAGCGGCCCGACCCTGATCGGCCAGATCTGGACCCACGAGCCCGGCGACCGCGTGAAGCTGACGTACCAGCGCGACGGTCGGACGGCCACGGCCGAAGTCACCCTGGGGGAGCGCAAGGGCGACAGCTGACCGGCTAGGCTGTTCTCGCGTAGACCCCGGTCCTCGAAACCGGCGACGCGGGGTGGGTTGCCCGAGCGGCCTAAGGGAACGGTCTTGAAAACCGTCGTGGCGCGAGTCACCGTGGGTTCAAATCCCACACCCACCGCACAGCTGAACGGCCCCTGACCAGGCAAGACGGTCGGGGGCCGTGGTGCTGCCCGGTGTCCGTCAGTCACCGTGTCTCCCCCTGGTTTCCCGCCCGATCGGGCACGGAAGGGGCACGCGAGGGGCACGACCTGACCCCGGTTCGAGGAGATCCACAGGGCGGCGGACGCCCGTCAGATACCGCGGTTACCGGTTGATCGGGATCTCATAGACGATCTCGCAGTGAGCGACGGGCACCACGATGTCGGCCGTCTCCACGGGCCGCCCCTGGTCGCTGTAGTACGTCCGCCGGATGTGGGTGACGAAGGCGGCCTTCTGGATGCCCAGAAGCGATGCCTCCTCGGCGGTCGCCAGCCGCGGCTCCGGCTGCTCCACGGCGTGGCTGACGGTGATGCCGATTGCGGCCATCCGGTTCACGACACCTGCCCCGGCATGCGGCCCTCCCTCGGGGAGAACGACGAGAGTGCCGGCGGTGAGGTCGTACGGCTCCCAACTCGTCGACAACTGCACCGGCCTGCCGTCGGCCAGGAACTCGTACGTCGTGCGGACGCACAGATCTCCCTCGGCGATACCCAGGCGGGCCGCAATCTCCGCAGGGGCGGGGACCTTGGCGTCGGTCAGACTCTCCCAATCCCCTTGCTTGCCCACGGCCTTCATGTCCGCACGAAACGGAGAGCCGTCGGGCTGCTCGCGTGCCGTTGAACGGACCACCCGCACCCGCTGCCGTGGCTCCGCGACGTACGTGCCGGAACCGGCGCGGCCCTCCAGCACGCCCTGGGAGATCAGCAGCTCCTGCGCCCGGCGGACCACGTTCTCGCCCACGCCGTACTCCTCGCCGATCTGGGCGCGGGAGGGCAGACGATCGCCCGGCTCCCATACGTGCTCCGTGATCCGTCGCCGGAGTTCGTCGGCGATGCGGAGATAGGGCGGCTGCTCAGGCATATGGAAAATCTAGTCCACTAGCTCTAACCTAGTTAACTAGCTTCACTGAAAGTGATCGCCGGTGACGGAGGCTGCCCTGTGCCCGCTTCAGGAGTAAGCGCGGCGGCCATCGCCGCCCGGCTGTCGTCCGTCGGGCTCCCCGCGCGCCTGGAGGAGCACGCCGGATACACGTCGGTCGAAACGGAGGTGCCGGAATCGCTCTCCGCCGAGTCATGGCGGGAGGTTCTGGAAGCGGTGGCCGAAGCCGATCGGTTCGGGCTCCTGGCCACCAGCCTGAACGGCCGCACCCTCTGGGCGGTCGTAGACAAAGCGGTCCCCTCGACGGGCGATGTCGGGGGACCGAGCCATCAGCGATAGGAGCTGAGTAGCGTGTTCAACCGTATCCGCCGTGCCGTCTCGCTCACCAGAGAGCGGTACTTCCACAAGGGCAGGCACCGCCGCCCCTTAACGCTCTCCCGGCCGATGGCTGCCTTCGTGCCCCCTGCGCCCATTGACAGGTCGACGGCCGGCGGGGGACGGGTCTCGGACTGCGTAGACCACGCGGACTCGCTCGCGGGTGAGGACATCGCGCTCGTCCGTCCGTACGTGTTGGCCTGGGAGAAGCACGTACGGCAACGCTCGATGGTCCTGGCTCCCCATCTGTCGACTGAGGCCTGGTCGGCTCTTGCGGGGGCCCGTTGATGCCTCCTCGCCAACAGTCCGGAGCCACGCCCGCCGCGGGGGCCTCCTACCGATCGATTGCATGTCGGATCGGTACGCACCACGCCTGCACGGAATTCTTCCCGCCCTCGGTGCCGGCCGGCGTCCGGGTGGTCTACGAGGTGTGCGACTGCCCCTGTCACTCGACGTCGACCCAGCCCGCGCCCGGGGAGGTGCAGCGATGAGGGGACGGGCGCCCAGCGCTGCGCTGCCATCCACCGTCGAGATCACCTCGACCACCGTGCGACGCGGCGACGTCATCCAAGTCGGCGGCCGGGCGTGCCGGGTGAGTGACCTGTGCCAACTGCCGCACGGTGCCAAGCAGCTGCTGTTCGAGACGGGTGAGCAGTTGACCATTCATGGGCGAACTCGGCTCACTGCCGTGCGAATGCTGAGAAGGCGGTGACTGAGTCCATGTCTTCTCGCCGTTACGACATTGCCGGTGACCTCCGGCACCGGATCACGACCGGTCGCATCGAGGCCGGCGAACGCCTCCCGTCCGAGGCCGACTTGGCACGTCAGTACATGGTCAGCACGCCGACGCTGCGGGGGGCTCTCGCAGTGCTTGAGCGGGAAGGGCTCGTTGAGAAGATCCACGGCAAGGGGAACTTCGTTCGTCGCCCACTCCGCAAGATCACGTATGTCGGGGGACGAGGCTCGCTGGATCCGGCGACTGCTGCGGACGCGGCTCTGCGTGTCACTGTCCGCAGAACCGCGATCCGGGCGCACGGGCACCTGACAAACCTGTTGAGGGTGCCGAGCGGCAGCCCGTTGACCGAGTACTTCTGTCTCAGCCATGAGCGGGAGTCGCCGCACAGCCTGGCCCGCATCTACGTCCCGCGCGACCTGACGCCGACCGCAACGCTCCGCGACGGATCCGCATGTAAGCGGAGGGTTAGGGGCTTTGCCGTACTGAACCCTCCGCTGGCCGACATCCGGGAGACGGTGTGCGCCCGCCTGCCGACACCGGACGAAGCATCGACCCTTCGGATCAGCTCCGCCGTGGCGGTTCTCGCGATCACTCGCGTCGCAGCCGACAGCGCCGGCCGCGTCATTGAGGCCGCATATCTGGTGTTCCCGGGGGACCGCGTCGATGCGGTCTTCACTACTCACCACATGATCAACGAGAGGCAAACGCAAGGATGACACCCCGAAACGAACTGCGGCTTCTCCCGTGGTCGGGACCGGAAGGCAGGCCTTGTTACCTCAGTACCGATGACCGAGACGGACACATGTCCCGGCTGGCGGACAACATCGAGGCGGTGCAACTGGGGATGGCGACCGAACTGCTGGAACAGGCCTCGGAAACCCTCGGCGACAAGGAAGCGGGCCTGGAGGACTTGCGACTTCTGGTGAAGGAACTGGCCGGGGCCTTGCAAGATGTGCTCCGTGTAGCGACCAGCCGCGGTCACCTTCTGGCGGTGAACGAACCTCACCGCTCCTGAAGGAGACGAGTGGAAGCCCACCGCGCAGGCGTACGGCCCCTGACCATGTGAAACGGTCAGGGGCCGTTGTGTTGCACGGTGCCTGCCAACGACAGATCCTCCACCGTGAGACCAAGACGGAGGAATCCGATGACTTCCTACCGCTGCTGGCGCTCTGCCCCAAGGCGCTTCGGAAGCGGCGGGCTCAGCAGTTGGGTGACCGGAAAGCGCCGGGGATCTCTGGCAGGACGCTCATGGCCTGGTCTTCACGACCAAGTACGGGACCCCGATCGAGCCGGGGAACCTCACCCGGATGTTCGCCCTCCGAGCCCGTCGCGCCGACCTCCGGGAAATCCCGCTGCGGAACACGCGACACACATGCACTTCGCTCCTGGTCGCGCTCAAGATCCAGCCGAAGGTGGCACAGCGCATCCTTCGCTAATCACAGATCGCGATGACGATGGAGGTCTATGCCGAGGCGAAGGAGGAAGAAGTGCGCAACGCGATCGGCAAGCTGTCCGACGCGATGGGCGGAACCTGCTGACACGGTTGCTGTACTTCGCTGCTGTACGCCCAGGCAACGCCCAGAGGCCCCGGATTTCTCCGGGGCCTCTCGTCTATGTGCGCTCGGCAGGATTCGAACCTGCAACCTTCTGATCCGTAGGATCGGGCAGGGTACTGGTGCGAGGCCCCAGCAGCGGTCTGCCCTGGTGCTCAGAGAGGGCCGCTGGCGGGCGTCATGTGCAGTCGTTGCCGTCAGCATTGCCGTCAACCCCTGAGGCTGAACCCGTGAAGTCGTAGGGCCTGACGCATGGTCGTCCGGTGCGGTTGCGAGTCGACGCCTGCGCGGTACGGCGCAGCGTCAGAATGTCGGCGAGTTTCGCCGTGGCCCATCCGGGGGCCTCGTATCCGTCAGCGAGCTGCCGCGCCACGATGCCGAAGAACCGCTGCTTGGCATCCTCAACCATCCACGAAGACACGGGCACCTCGGTGTCACCTCCGTTAGTGCGTGGCATTGTCAGTCGGCCGCGCTAGCCTGTCTGGGATGCGTAGACAGCTGCGGTCGTCAAAGGGGTGGGAATTGGACGACAGGTACGATGCCGAACTCGACATCCGAGTTAATTTCTGCCACGAAGCACTATCGCCACTCGGTTTTAGGAGAGTTTGCGCACTCGATCCGATTGACCCGGACGTGATTGCGCGATTCCAGAAAGAAGTGGAAACGTCCACAACCGAAAATCCAATGCAGAGATTCCTGTGGGAGTATCCGCAGATTCTATGCCGCCTCCTGGGGGGTGGCTACTGCTGGTGGGTCAAGCAGGAGGTATGGCTAGGCCAGGAATTCCGGCTTGACTTTCTGGCCGCCCGAACGGAAAGCTTACTCCTGAACTATCGGCTCGTGGAGATCGAAAACCCCGCCGCAAAATGGTTCAATCCGAGCAATGGTAAACCTGCGACCAAGATGGTGGAAGCGACTCAGCAGGTGGGCGATTGGCACCACTGGATCAGCCTGAATCAGGACTACGCCCAGCGAGAGAAGCCGTTCGGTCTTGGTCTCGTCAACCTGACCCCGCTTGCAGCGAGCAGCCATATCCTAATCGGGCAACGCAAGAATGTCACGCCTTCCGATCGACAACGCCTGAATGCCATTAGATCTAGCGGTGGTAGATATTGGGTCAACACCTACGACTCGCTCATCGAAGCAGCCAAGAGGGTCCCCCAGAATTTCTACGGCGACGGTGACGATGATATTTGCTCTGAATGTCAGTATCTCCTAGATTGAATAACTTGACGAACTCCCTAGCGGTGAGGGGGGCAGGTATTACCTGCCCAACCCCACGGCCACTGTAGGCACCGTCGATGCGGCCGCTTTGGGGCGGTTTCCTATGCCGGACTGACGCCTCGGGAGACATCGAACTGCCCGGCGACGGTGTACCAACCGCTACTACTGCGACTTTGCGCGGGGCATGGCGGTCGGAGAGTTGACGATTGTCGGAGGGCGAAGCTCATTCTGCTGCCCTTGACCGAACCAGTATCCGATGATGGCCCCAGCGATCCCTGTGACCGGGGTGACATAAAGACTGAAGTCCTTCGCGGCAACCCCAGTGATCATGGCGACCCAAGGGGAGGCGGTGATCGCAAAGACCACAGCAACCAGCGCCCAGCCGCGAACGCCCTCTGCGCGCCGAACAAGGCTGGATTGATCGAAAGCAAGATCTGCCCGGTGCTTCCGATCCGCGAGTTCCACTTCCCAGCGGCGCTCGATCTCGCGTAGACGGACCTCGGCGTCGATCTCCTCTGGTGTTTCTGGGCGCTTACCGAGATGAAATGCAGGTTGCTTGCGCTCAGCCGCGAGCTGCCGATTCTCTTCCGTAAGATCGGCTATCTGTTGCGTAAGTTCCTCTAATTCATCACGCTGGCCCCGCCACAAGCGCATCGAAGTTTCATCGCTCTTTAGCAAGAGTCGGTATTCGCTGATCCAGTCCTGCTCGGTTTCAGGCATCCTTCCCGTCTGCCAGGAATGCGTTTCCCCATCGAGCGCGAACCCCTCTGGACTCAGTTCAGACACGCGCTTCCCCCTCCTCTGGCTGCACTGCTCATGGCCGAAGCGACCCGCTGACGCCCCGTCGCCAACCACTTCCTGGCTTGTGCACTCCGCGCACGGCCCGCTTCCTGGGTACCGTCAAGGGTAGAAGCCCTACGGATAGAGCACGATGCTTCGCCGCCCGCTCGACTGCCAGCGCCCTGCCGCTACATCTGCTCCCCGCAACGTGCCACGTCGACGCCTGATCCGCGCGCGGAGGTTCATCGGGAAGGCAACTGTCAGAAGCCCAGAGCACCCCTGATTCCTTCGGCCAACGCGAGCGCTGAACTGCCTGCACTTAGTCCCGCAGTGATATTGGCAAGAGCGGCGCTGATGCGTCCGTGGTCGGGGCCGGATCCTTCTTCCTGAGCTTGCCTTAGTTCGCCATGAACCACAGTGGCGTGGGCGAGCAAGGACGGAGCTTCATCGAGCACCAGCCGAACGAGTTCCGCGGCCTGCTCAAGTGGTAGCTGAGCAGATCCATTGTCGTTAAAGGTTTGAGAGCCGAGATTGATTCCACCCTGTTGAAAGTTGTTGATCTTTGCATTGCGGAGGTCGTATGACATGGCCACCTCTCGATCCTTGCCTGGGATTTTCTTTCCACGCAGACGCCTGAGTGCGTCAAGGTATACGTAACCCGCCTCAGTCAGAGCTGTACCTTGGAGATCAATCGAAAACAGCCCCCACGTATGACCTGTCCTCACAGCCTCCGCCAGGAGCTTGTCTTGACGAGATACGTTGGATGATGCCAGATTCTTGTAGGTTGTTTCGGAAACTTCGACCCCACCGGCGATAAGTATTTCTTCGATCTTATTTGAAACCAGATTTCGAGTGCATTTCTCGACGCAGAGTTCGGGCATCAGCTTTGGCCGCTGAACTCCCGTAAAGTCATCAAGGAAAAACGCCTTGACTCTGCCCGTCCGCGAGGCCAAGAGCGCCTGCCCTCTACCGCCAAGACGCGAGTAATCCACAAACCCTGCGGTGACCATTGGATGGAACACTTTAAAGCTGACCGTGCCATTTGGGCCGCCGCGCATGCTTCCAGGGATCGCCTCAATCAAATTTGATCCCGGAAGGACGTCCTCTGGGTGCATGTGGCTCGCCTGCGAGAATCTAACCGGAAGTGGTACGTGCCCAACCAGCCAAGACTCATGGATCCACGCTGGCCAACATCTACCTGGCGAGAGTAACGTTTGATAGATTAAAAATTCAGGAAGACACCGCCTGCGAGCCTCCGTATTTCGCTCAGCTCGAATTTTTAGTCCGCGCCAAAACCGTTTGGAAACCCATTCGGTTCGCACTGCATCCAGACGATGCAGGGAGCAGATCATCTGACGAAGATCTAAGGCTATAGCATCCCTCATGTCTTCCCCCCTCGCGTGTGTCGACAATCAGAACATTAGCGGCTGGCGCATGCTTTCGTATGGTGCTTGCGCCGGACAGGAGAGATGCGCTGCGACGAATCTGAGGCGAACAGCAAGCCTGCCCAGTGTGCAAGCCAGGCCCTACAGCGGGTCGGCGGCGAACTACTGATCGTCGCGCCGAAGAATCAGCGCTCGGCCCATCGCGTGGCCCTGCCGGCCGAGTGCATGACCGCGCTCCGTGCCCAGCAGATAGCCGACCGGAAGGCGGCTGGTGCCAACCGGAAGGAGACGGGTCAGGACCTCGTCCTCACCACGAAGAACGGGACCCCCATCGAGCCGCGCAACCTGAACCGATCCTTCGAGACACTGTGTACTCGCGCGGGAGTCCGTAAGGTCCACTTTCATGACCTGCGCCACACGTGCGCGTCTCTGCTTCATGAACAGGGCGCCGACGCTCGGATGATCAAGGAAGTCCTGGGCCACAGTTCCATCCGCGTGACCGTGGACATCTATACCTTTGTTCGGCTCGACTCCCAGCGCTCGGCCTTCGACCGCGTCGGGGATGCGCTGAGGGGTGACGGCAACAGGCCGGACGATGACGACGGCGCGGCCGGTGTCCTCGTCGCCGTCCAATCAGCCCTGCACTCGCCCGCTGAGGCGGTTGCCGTCAAACGCTGCCATCAAGGCAAAAGCCAGAGGCCCTGTGGATCTCTCCACAGGGCCTCTGGCCTGCTGGGCACTCAGCAGGATTCGAACCTGCAACCTTCTGATCCGTAGCTCTAGCTGGATCGGTCAGTAAGGGCCATACCGGCCGCTACCCGGTCCCGGAGAGGTGGTGGCGTATGGGGCCGGTTGCTGGGGTTGCGGTACTGCGCTGCGGTACAGGGCCATCCACTACGGAAGTGCCTTGGGGTTGGTGCTGATGAACCCCTTACCCTCGGGCCAGATCACGGCGCAGTCCTGCGCCTTGGCCAGGTCCAGGAGGTCTTCCCGCGGCTCGGAGGGGAGCAGAATGGCGCGGATGGTGTGGTCGACGAACCTGCTGTAGTCCGCGAGCTGTCCGATGGCCATCCGGATGTTCTCGCGGGTGACACTGCCCTTGGCCTCGACCAGGAGTCCGAGTCCCTTGGCATGGAGATCGGTGAAGAGCGGGCGACTTTCCCCGGGGGGCAGGATGCGCTGCCGGCCGGACCGATGACCATTGCTGGTCAGGTAGTCGGCGAACGCCTTGACGAGGCGGGCTTCCTTACGGTCGGCCTCGTAGGGCTCCTGGTTCGGGTTGACGAACGTGGTCTCGCTCTCGTTCCTCTCCAAGGGAAGGTCGTCCACCTGGTTGGGGTGCGAGACGAGCAGCCGGCCGAGCTTGGTGGCAGGCTCTTGCGGCGCGGTGTCTACCGGGTTGAGCCGGAAGACGATGACCTTGCGGAGAGGGCCGTCGTCGGTCTCGGGGGCGTCCGCGGAGTACCAGGGGTTCTCCTGATCGACGGTGAACTCGCCGCGGTAGGTGACCGTTCCGCGGGCGCCCTGAAAGACGCGCAGAGCACGCCCTTCAGCCTGGTGGTTCAGGATGCTGGCGTTGCCGGAGATCATCCGCTGATCGCCGTACTGGCCTTCTCCGCTGTAGTGGAAGCGGCCGTCCGGCATCCAGTCGTCGTAGTAGCCATGCTTCTCGCCGGCGACGGGGTCCGTGAAGATGAAGACGTTGGGTGTCTTGGCTGACGGCCCGATACCTCCCTGCGTCCGTCCCCCGAACTTGCTGTGCAGCGCCTTGCGTTCGATCTGGTCGCCGGGCTTGAGCTGCCACTCCACGGCGTCCGATGCCGTCTCGCTCATGGGCCTCCTTCGAGAGATGCCGCACCTCACAGCAAGGCGCGATCGTAAGCACCATGCACGCATGGGAATCGGATGTCAAATTTCGGCATCCGATTTGGATTTACGATCGACCATGCGCCGGCTCTGTGCGTGAATGCGCCCCTATGCGCACTAGCACGTCGGGGTTCGGGCCGGGACGGTGGGCGCGGTGCTGCGTGGCGGGCGAGATACCCGGGGGAAAGGCTGTAGGCAATGAGTGTGGTGACTCCGTGGGCCAAGGAGACCTTCGGCGAGGTGGCGGGTGCGCTGGCTGATGCCATCCCCGCGTGCCTGACGCGGGCCCACGAACGGGCGCGAAACGGCCACCAAGGCGTGCACACCCAAACGCTGGAGGCGTACGGACACGGCCTCCACGCCGTGCAGTACGAGGAGCTCGCCGCCGGCCTCGAACATCTCCCTGGCGCGACCGCAGTCCGCCTCCAAGCCCGAACCGTCGTGATCGTCGCGGACAACGTGATCTACCCGATCCGCTACGCCAAGACGGACGTACCCGTCACCGCAGCACGACTCCGGCGAGCCACGGGCTTACGCGCTGACCTCATTCGACGTCACGGGCCGGAACCCATGCAGGGAGAGCTGGACCTAGGGCTCGAAGAACTCGACGAGCAAGAGACTCACAGGGACCTCGGTCAGATCCCCCCGGAAGTTGGCTTGGTCCTCGTCGCCTACGCCTGCTCCATGAACCACGGCGTGATGCGATTGGAGTGGGGTGCCGCGGAGCTACGCCGAGAAGATCGATACCTCATCTGGCATCACCACGAGGCCCTTTCTGCGGGTCCGGTGAAGTCTCACTGACTGAGCCAAGCCTGAGGGGGCGCCGCCCACAACCTGAGCGACGCCCCCTCGCGGACAAGTTGGAGCCTCATCCTTATCAGGTCGGTTCAGCCCTCGCGCTGAACCTGATCAACATGGAATGCGACCAGACAGCACCGGTTCGAGTGTCCGCGACCGACTGCGTGGAGTCGGAGCTGTTGGTGTCAGCGGTTGATGTCACTCAATCGTCCGAGGCTGGGCACCCGTAGAGATGCTGGTGTACGGCGTCGTGAATCGATCGCTGATCACCACCACGAGGATGAGCACGATCAGGGCCACCATGAACCACGTGGCCTGACGCAGCACGCTCGTCAGGCTGTCGCCATTGATGACGCAGGCCAAAGCGAAGGCCGCAGCGAACAGCGGTTCTTTGCGGCTGTCAGTGTGGCGTGCGACAGTACGGAGAAGGTGGGCGCCATTGAGTGCCGCCCCACCGAGATCCGGGATGAACATGTTTCCTCCGGTTCTTGAAGGGCACGCCCGACGCATCTTCCCCAAGAGGCGGGCGTGCCCTTCGGTTTGGTCCTCCTACGCTATGGCACGGCACCGACAAACCGTGACGCCGACCAAGTTGTCGTTCTCGACCTCGAAGTCGTCGTCCACATGTAGGTCCGGCGCGGACCCAGATCCCGTTGCGACAACGCGTGAGGCCCTGACCAGCCGCAACACATGGACACCTCGACGCCATATCACACGGTTCCGACAATTGATGGGGTGTCATCCCTGCAAACCCAGTGTCTCCTGACCTTATGTCACAACTATGAGTCTTTTGTCGCGTGATCAGGATCACATAATTATTGGGCAGCGCGTCTGCCGACCCTCACCCACCACTCACCCCAGCTCCCATCCCGTCCGCCTTCGACCCACACACCGTGGAGCGGTCGTGGTTCAGGGCGTCAAGGTGGAGCGCGCCACTGTACGAACGACCTTGACGCCCTGGGCCGCGACTGCTCGGCTCTGCCTGGGGCGAAGGTGGTCGGGATGGGAGCCCACGACGCTCGCCACGCTCCGGCCTGCACTCGCGTACGGCGCCCCTCCCATCCCGGAGTCTGAGCGCCCCCGCCGGAGGCATGTCTTGAAGCCGCGGGCTTGGTTCTCGTCTCATGCCCCACGGGCCTATCCACTGCGGGCGCGCGTCGGCGGCGGCAGCGCCGAGCGGGCCGAAGGCAGGAGCGCGGGCGCAGCCAGAGCCGGGAAGCGCGCCCGGCGGAGCGGAGCGCAGCCGGGTGCCTTGATGAAGGAGAGAAGGTTTTATCCCGCTGGGATGAGGTGCCTGCCGTCGTGGCTCCGTACGTGCGGGCCGTTGCCACCCAGGGCGTCCAGGAGTCTGATCGCGTAGACCTCGGACATGCGCTCGCTGACCTCGTCGGGTGTGAGCCATGCGACGGCCGTGGACTCGCTGGAGGTGCGTTCGGTGCCACCGGAGGGCTTGCAGCGGAAGACCAGGGCCACGATGCCGCGGGTCAGGTTCTTGTAGACACCGGTGAGTTCGTCCACCTCGACGTGGATGCCTGTCTCCTCCAGGACCTCGCGGGCCACTCCGGCCTCGGGGGTCTCGTCGAGTTCGAGGATGCCGCCGGGGAGTTCCCAGGTGCCGTTGTCGGCCCGGCGGATCGCCAGGAGGCGCCCGTCCTCGCGCACCACTACTCCGGCCACGGACACGGAGTGCAGGGGGGACGGTGTCGCTTCCTGTGATTGACTCATGTAGAGGAGCATAGGAGGCAGAGAAGGACTATGGGAACTGCGGCAGGCGGGGGCGGGGCCAGCCCTCGATACGTGCAGATCGCGGACGAGATCGTGCAGCAGATTCGGGCGGGTGTCCTGAAGCCTGGTGACATGGTGCCGAGTGAATCTGAGCTGGTGGATCGCTATGGCGTGTCCGGTGGCACCATCCGCAAGGCCATGGTCGAGGTGCGGGCGAGCGGGCTCGTCGAGACCCGGCACGGCAAGGGCTCGATCGTGAAGAACCGGCCGCCGGTGCGGCACCGCTCCTCCGATCGCTTCCGGCGTTCGCTCCGGCAGGGTGGGCAGGCCGCCTACCTTGCGGAGTCCGCGCAGTCCGGCGCGGCTGCCAAGGTCAGCGTTCTCTACATCGGGCCCATGGAAGCGCCCGAGGATGCTGCCCGACGACTGGGTGTCCCTGCCGGCACGCAGGTGCTGGCCCGTCGGCGTCTCTACTTCCGCAACGGCACCCCGGTCGAGACCGCCACGTCCTACCTTCCCTGGGACGTGGTGAAGGAGATCCCGGAGCTGTTCGCCGAGAACCCCGGCGGCGGTGGCATCTACGCCCGACTCGAAGACCACGGGTATGAGTTCGCGGAGTTCGTCGAGACGTTGCAGGCGCGTCCGGCCTCGAAGGGGGAGGCTTCGGAACTGGCGCTGAGCCCGGGTGCGCCGGTGGTTCATCTGATCCGGGAGGCTCGGACGACCGCGGGTCTCGTGGTCGAGGTGTGCGACACGCTCATGGCCGCTGACCAGTTCGTTTTCGAGTACCGGATCCCTGCCGTCGACTGACACCCGCTCAACTCCTCGCAGCCCGTCACGAGTTCTTCATCGTGGCGGGTTGACTCATGTACAGGAGTGATGCACTCTTCTTCATGTCACTCATGTACATGAGTGACGGAGTTCGGCATCTATAGAGGAGAGATCTGCTGTGCGTCAGATTCCCGTCGACACCTCCGCCGCGACCGTGATGGTCGCCAAGACCCCGCAGCCCAAGATCAAGGACCGTCGCACCGGCGAGATCGCCACCGACGTCGAGACCGGCGCGACGCTGATGACGGTCGACGTGATGTTCGCGGCGAACGAGGAAGTGGAGATCCTGTCGATCACTGTCCCGGCGCCCGGGGTCACCGGTGAACTGTCCATGGGCACGCCGGTGGCGCTCACCGGCCTGATCGCCCGCCCCTGGGAGAACGACTTCAACGGCCAGAAGCGGCACGGCATCGCGTTCCGCGCGGTCGCGGTCACCTCGCTCGCCGACGCCGCGACAAGGCCGAAGGCAGCCTGACCATGACCGGCTTTGTGGTCGCTCTGGTGCTGGTCGCCGCCGTCGCGGGTCTCCTGCGGTGGCGGCGCCCCGCCTGGTACTGGTTGACCTTCGGGGTCACGCTGGCGGTGGCGCGGGTCGTGGTCCGGTACAGCTCCGTCATGGACGCGTGCGGGCTGACCGTTCCGCCCGCGCGGTGGCGTCTCGCTCTGGCCCGAGCCGCCAACCGGCCGATACCGGAGTCCCGTTCACCGCGGATCCTGCGGCTGCGGCCGACCCGCACTGGCCTGGTTCTGCGGCTCAAGCTCCGCCCCGGACAGGACGCCTTCGACATTGCCGCGGCTTCGGACCGACTCCGGCACTCGTTCTCGATGCATGGTGTGACCTCGCGCGAGCTGTCCTCCGGCGTCGTAGAGGTGCGGATGACCGGCTACGACGTGCTCAAGCGGGTGCAGATGCCGGTTGAGACCGATGTTCGGCCGATGCGGGTGCCGGTGGCCCTGCGGCAGGACGGCTCGGTGCACTACCGCGACTACCGGGCGATACCTCATGCCCTCACCCTCGGAGCCACGGAGTCCGGCAAGTCCGTCTACCAACGCAACCTGGTCGCCGGACTCGCCCCGATGAACGTCGCCCTGGTCGGCATCGACTGCAAGAAGGGGGTCGAACTGTTCCCGCTGGCCCGCCGGTTCTCCGCGCTGGCCGACAACCCGGACACCGCCGCCGAACTGCTCGACGCGCTCGTGGCCCGGATGGAAGACGTGTACCAACTCATCCGCGCCGAGCAGCGGATTGCCGCCGATGTGACGGACGCGGAGATCGCCGCCGACATCTGGGACCTGCCCGAACACCTGCGCCCGATCCCGATCGTCGTCCTGGTCGACGAAGTCGCCGAACTGGCCCTGTACGCCAACAAGGAGGAGGAGAAGCGGCGAGACCGCATCATTACCGCCCTGGTCCGCCTCGCCCAACTCGGGCGCGCGGCCGGCATCTACCTCGAAATCTGCGGGCAGCGCTTCGGTTCCGAACTCGGCAAGGGCATCACCATGCTGCGCGCCCAGCTCACCGGCCGTACCGCCCACCGCGTCAACGACGAGACATCCGCCAACATGGCCTTCGGCGACATCTCACCGGACGCCGTCCTCGCCGCTATCCAGATCCCGGCCGAGATGCGCGGGGTCGCCATCGCGGGCGACTCATCCGGAGGATGGCACCGCATCCGCGCCCCGCACACCTCGCTGCGTCAGGCCGTGAATCTCTGCAACCGGTACGCCGAGCGGACGCCGGATCTGCCTGAGCTGGCCCCGTTCCGGCCCGTCTTGCCCGGCAACGCCGACAGTCCCACATCGGCGGCCAAGCCTATTCCGGCCTCCGCCTGATCCCTTTCCGATTTCACCGGTCGGCGTGACCGTCTTCGCGCCAGGTCCCTACCCCCGCCATGCCTGATGAAGGGAGAACCCGCCATGTGCCCGAACTTCGAAGACATCGCCCGCACCGTGCTCCTGCTCGGCCAACTCGCCGTGTATGCCGACATGGACGGTGCCGACCTCGACTTCGTGGAAGCCGTCGGCCCGTCCCTGGCCGTCTCGTTGCCTGAGCCGCCGCCCGGCATGTTCCCGTCCGGTCCCGACCCCGACGGTGGTCCCATCCACCCCGGCGAGAACCCCTGATGCGCGTCGGCCACGGGCTCCGCTTCGATGCCGTCCTGGTTCAGGCCGTCATCGCCGGTGCCTTGTCCTTCGCCCACCTGCACGACCTGGCTGCCGCGGCCGGACAGGACGGCTGGAAGGCATGGGCCTACCCGGTCAGTGTCGACCTGCTCCTGGTCGCCTCCTGGCGGCGCCTGCGGAGCGCGGGCCCATCCCGGCTGGCCTGGTGCTGGTTCCTCGTCGCCCTGTTCGCTTCGCTCGGTGCCAACGTCGCCACCGCCGGGTTCCTCGACCTGGCGGACCCGCCCGCACTGCTCCGCCTCGGCATCGCCGGATGGCCGGCGCTCGCCTTCCTCGGCGGCACGCTCCTCGCTCACTCGTCGGCTGCAGGGCCGGAGCCGGTTGTGTCGGCACCCGTTGCGGACCCGGAGGAGGTCGTGCCCCTGGCCGAGCGGCTGGTCCCGGACGCCGAACGAGTGTCGGTCACGGAAGCCGTACCCGAGTCCGACGCGGCCCCCGCCTCTCCGGATCAGGCTCCCGCCGCGGCTCCTGCTCCTCCGGTCCCCGCCGTACTGATCGACCACGCCCGCAAGATCGCCGACGAATACCGCGCCCGTACCGGATCCCCGATCGACACCGACACTCTGCGCTCCCGCCTTGGCGTCCCGCCCCACCTCGCCGACGCCATCGCCGCCCACCTCACCTGACCAGCAAGAGAGGCAGACAGATGACCCGTGACCCGGCCGACCTGACCGTCTCCGACTACCTCGACGGCGCCCGCGAGATGACCGCCGCCAACCGGCCCTTCCTTGCCCACCTGCTCGCCGAGGAGGCCGCACGGCGCACCGCCGACCCGGCCACCGCCGCCGGTATCCGCGCTTGCTTCCCCGCCCCTACCAGGGCCCGAGAGAAGACCGACTGACATGCCCGCCCGCGACAACTTCCATTCCCTGATGCGGATCGGCCCCGTGCAGATCGGCATCCACCGCGACCGCAACGGCCGGACCAAGCACACCGCCGTCTGCACCGCTGATCGCTGCGGCTGGTCCGCCGACTACTCCAGCCGGACCGCCGCCCAGCTCGCCGCCCGTACCCACCGCTGCACCGTCCGCTAGGAGGCACCGCCCGTGGACGTCCCTCTCTGGTTCGCCCTGCTGGCCGTCGGCTACCTCGGCGTCAAGCTCATCCGCCCGCCCTGGTGGCTCGTCGCCCTGCTCCTCCTCGGCGGATACCTCCTCGCCGACAGCGTTCTGGCCCCCGTCATCGACACCGCCGTCAAGTAACCCACGAAAGGAGAACCGCCCGTGCTCCGGCCCAAGCTCCCGGTCATGCCGCAGCCCACCGGCCTGGCCACCCCGCCCGCCGTCGTCAAGCCGACCGCCATCACCCCCGGCTCCCCGGTACCGCCGCCGGCACCCGTCGCCCTGGCGTCGTCCCGCCCGGTAGCCCAGCTCACTCCGGGAACCGCGCTCGTCCTCGTCGGTGGCGGGACAGCCGTTGTCCTGGTCCTCGGCGCCGTCCTGGTCTCCCTGCTTCTGGCGGTCGCCATCACCGGCGCCTCGGTCGCCGTCTGCGCGGTCGTCCTGCGCTCTCTGCTCGCCTCCGACGCCAAGCGTCGCTGACCGGCCCCCGGGCGGCCTCGATACCGCCAAGCATCCGCCGCCCGGGCGCCGTCCCTGTCCGATCTCGCAACCGGAAGGAAACACCCAGCATGGCCCACCGCGCCTCACCCGCGACACCTCGGGCGCCCATCCCGGACACACGGCTCGACCCGATCACCCTCGGGGATGTGCTCCGGGTGGCCTCGGCCTCCGACTACAACCGTTGGGAAGACCAGATCCGCCGTACCGGCGGCTGCTCCGACCCGATCCACCTCACCGGCTGGGTCCTTCACAAGGACAAGAGCACCGGCGAGACCCTGCACCACTACTCCACCGAGAACGAGCCTGGCGGACGCCTCCGCCTCGCCTGCGGGAACCGCCGCGTCTCCCGCTGCCCCTCCTGCGCATGGACCTACGCGGGCGACACCTACCACCTGATCCGCGTCGGCCTGGCCGGGGACGATCGCCGCGACGTCCCCGCCACCGTCCGCGATCACCCGCGCGTCTTCGCCACCCTCACGGCCCCCTCGTTCGGCCCGGTCCACAACCGGCCCGATCACGGCGCCTGTCGCTGTGGCACCCGGCACGCTCCCGACGCCCCGGAGCTGGGCACTGCTCTCGATCCGGACACCTACGACTACGCGGGCGCCGTGCTGTTCAACAACCACGCCGGTCAGCTCTGGCAGCGCTTCACCACCCGACTCCGCCGCGAACTCGCCGCCCGCGCCGGCCTGCCCCGCCGCGAACTCGCCGAACACCTCCGCGTCTCGTACGGCAAGGTCGCCGAATTCCAGAAGCGCGGGGCCCTGCACTTCCATGCCGTCGTACGCCTCGACGGCCCGGACGGACCCCGCACACCGCCGCCCGCCTGGGCCACGGCCGGCCTCCTCACCGCCGCGATACATGCCGCCGCCGCGCACTCGTACACGTCCGTCTCCGTCCCGGCCGCAGTCGATCAACCCGCCCGTACGTTCCGCTGGGGACGGCAACTCGACGTCCGACCGGTCAAGGCCTTCGGCGACGGCTCCGACATCACCGAACAGGCCGTCGCCTCCTACGTGGCCAAGTACGCCACCAAAGTAGCCGAGAACACGGGCACGTTGGACCGCCGCATCGGCGAACTCTCCGAACTTGATCGCCACCAGGTCCCCGACCACACCCGCCGACTCATCGAAGCGTGCAAGAACCTCGATCCGCTCTACCCGGACCGACGCCTCTGGGCCTGGGCGCACATGCTCGGCTTCCGCGGCCACTTCTCGTCCAAGTCGCGCAGCTACTCCACCACGCTGGGCGCCCTTCGCCAGGAACGCGCCGACTACCGCGCCGCCCAAGAAGCCTCTGCTCTCGGCTTCGACGCCCGCGAGCCGGACACCGTCCTCGTCCTGGCTGACTGGCAGTACGCCGGCCACGGCCACACCCCGGGTGAAGCCGCCCTTGCCGCGACCATCGCCCGCGGCCTCCAGACCAACCGCGAGACCGCGCGCGAGGCGTTGAACGGGCTTGCCACCGACGAAGGGGAGTGGTGACCGTGGACCGACTTCTCACCGTGGACCAGGTCGCAGACCGTCTGGGCACCGGGCTCCGCTTCCCGCGTCGGCTCATCGAGGAACGCCGCATTACCTTCGTCAAGGTCGGCCGACACGTCCGCATCCCGGAGAGCGCCGTGGACGAGTACGTCAGCGCTCACACGGTGGAGCCGATCGTCCTGCGGCGCTCCTCGGCGTACCGGAGGGCTGCCTGATGGCCGGAAAGCGCAAGTCCCGCCGTAACTTCGGTCGCGTCCGAAAGCTGCCGTCCGGCCGGTTCCAGGCGAGGTATCCGGGGCCCGATGGTGTACTCCGCCCAGCCGATCAGACGTTCGCCACCACGACGGACGCTGACCGTTGGCTGGCGCGGAAGCGCATCGAGATCGAAGAAGGGCGCTGGCTCGATCCGGCCGAGGGACAGACCACCGTCCGAGAGTGGGCAGCACGCTGGCTCGCGGCCGTCTCCCCGCAGCTCAAGCACAAGACACAGGCCTCGTACCGATCCCTGATCAACTCGCTGATCGTCCCGACGCTCGGTGATCGCGAGATGTCCAGCCTCCGGCCGATCACGATCGCCGAGTGGGTCGGCGGAATGAAGACCAGGGGCCTCAGCGCGTCGCGGATCAGACAGGCCTACCGGGTCCTGTCGCAGATCATGCGATCGGCCGTCGACAACGAGATGATCTCGCAGACCCCGTGCCGGGGCGTGAAGCTGCCCCGGATGCCTCAGACCGAGCCGCACATCCTCACCCCGTTGGAAGCCTCGCGGATCGTGCGGAACGCGACCAAGCCGCACGACCTGCTGATCGCCCTCCTCGCGTACGCGGGCCTGCGGATCGGTGAGGCGTTCGCGCTGCGGCGTGCGGATATCGACGTATCCGGCGGCCTCGTCCTGGTCGACGAGAACCTGGCAGAAGCCAATGGCGCCCTGGTCTTCGACACCCCCAAGTCCCACCAGAAGCGGCTCCTTCGGATAGGCCCGTCGCTCGCGAAGCGGCTCGGTCGGCATCTGGAAACGCTGCCTGGTGGGGAGGACGCCCTTCTGTTCGTGACTCCCGGGGGCAAGCCGCTGCGCTACAACCAGTGGCGCAAGGCGTACTTCGACCCCGCCGTGGCGGCAGCAGGGTTGACCGACGTCACCCCGCACGATCTCCGTGCCTCGCATGGCACGTGGGTCGCCGACCGGTACGGCGTGATGACCGCCGCGCACCGCCTCGGGCACTCGAACGCGAGCGTCACCACCCGGCACTACGCCCGACCCGTTGCCGGTCGTGACGACCAGGTGGCGGAAGCGGCGGACTCCTGGCTCAGCGGGCACGATCACGAGCGTGGGGCACGTAGCGGGCACGACGACGATGACGACGGCTCCGCCGGGGTGCCCGCACCCGTCTGACCTGCGGCGGAACACCCCGACCCTCGTATCCGCGAGAGATCTTGAAAACCGTCGTGGCGCGAGTCACCGTGGGTTCAAATCCCACACCCACCGCACAGCTGAACGGCCCCTGACCAGGCAAGACGGTCGGGGGCCGTGGTGCTGCCCGGTGTCCGCCGGCCACTCCACACGTCGTCGTGCGCACGCAGGATTCACCGGACGGTGACGCTGCTCGATGTCGTCGGATCCGATCGCGCCGCCTCGTGAAGCACGTTGAGCGCCTCCACCAAGGGGATCGTGCGGAGTTCGGCTTTCGCTCGTTCCATGGCGTGGCCAACTCCCGCCGGAACTTGGCCCGTTCGGCGACCGCTGCTGCTGCGAAATAGGACGTCAGGACGCCGATGAGGACGCCGACCAAGGTCAAGGTCTGGGTGGCCGTGATTGACAACGTACCTTCGTGGGAGGCCGCAGGCCGGGACATGGCGGAGGCACACTCCCGGCTCGGCGGACTCGATCACGAGCGAGGGGCGCGTGGCGGGCGCGGCGACGATGACGACGGCGATGCCGCGTCGCCCGGGCGCGTGTCCGTGGCCGCGTCGCCGGTGGGGGGCGAGTCGGCGTCCCGCCGGATCCGCGTCGGACCGCTCAGGCCGGTCCGCCGCGGCGGGTCAGCGGATCGACTCGTCCATGAGCAGGTAGAGCAGGCCGACGAGGGAGCCGCTGCTGACGATCTCGCGGCGGTCGATCATGCCCCGGACGTCGGCGAGCGGGATCCACTCGATGCGGTCGGACTCGTTCTGCTCGGTCGGCGGGCCCTCGTACGTCGCCCCGTCGGCCCGGAAGACGTGGTGCTGGGAGTTGGTGATGCCGTTGGCCGGCTCCGCGTAGATCAGCGGCCGCACCGGGCCGGGGCGCCAGCCGGTCTCCTCCAGGGCCTCGCGGGCCGCGGCGTCGGCCGGGGTCTCGTCCTCCTCGACCAGGCCCATGGGCAGCTCCCACGCCCAGGTGTCCGTGACGAAGCGGTGCCGCCACATCATCAGGACCTCGCGCCGCTCGTTGACGACCGCGGCCACGGCCAGATGGCGGAGTTTGACGACGTGGTGTTCCCAGCGGTTTCCGTCCGGGGTCTCGATATCGGTGAGCCAGAGGTCCACCCACTCGTTCTCGTAGATCGGACGTTCCCCGTGGATCTTCCACTGCATCGCTGCGGCCCCTCTCGGTCGGCTCCCCAGCATCGCAGAGGCGGTGGGTGGGAAGGGGCGGGCGAGGTCCGATTCGACCGGCAACGGGGGTAAGTGCGAGGGGAGTTCGATGAACCGGGCGGTGTCTCGCGGGGTCTCGCGGTGTCTCGCGCGCCGGGCGGGGCGCGCGCTGGGCGCCCCTCGGCGGCGGGGTGCGTCGGACGCCTTGACACGGCTCATAAATCTGACGGACAGTCAGATACTCAAGCCGGTAACCCGATCCGTACCCCGTGCCCGGGAGGCAGCCGTCGTGCACCTCGCCCAGACGGAGCGGCAGCGGCAACTGCGCGCCGAACTCCGTGCGTACTTCGCCACGTTGATGCCGTCGAAGGTGGGAGCATCCGGGCCCGTCGCCGATACCCCCGACGCTGATGACCCTGGCGCCCATACCCCAGCCGCTGATGACCCGGGCGAACAGCGGCGGTTGCTGCGGCGGATCGGCGCGGACGGGATGCTCGGGCTGGGCTGGCCCGTCGAGTACGGGGGCCGGGGCCGGGGTGCCGACGAGCAGTTCGTGTTCTTCGACGAGGCGTACCGGGCGGGGGCGCCCGTCTCGATGGTCACCCTCAACACCGTCGGCCCGACGCTGATGAAGTACGGCACCGAGGAGCAGAAGGCGTACTTCCTGCCCCGGATCCTCAGCGGCGACCTCGTCTTCGCGATCGGCTACAGCGAACCGGAGGCCGGTACGGACCTGGCGGCGATGCGCACCCGGGCCGTGCGCGACGGCGACTCCTGGGTGATCGACGGGCAGAAGATCTTCACCAGCAACGCGCAGAACGCGGACTGGATCTGGCTCGCCTGCCGTACCGATCCCGAGGCGCCGAAGCACCGGGGGATCTCGATCATCCTGGTCCCGACGGACGCCCCGGGGTTCTCCTGGACGCCGATCGAGACCGTGGGCGGGCTGACCACGACGGCCACGTACTACGACGGGATACGGGTGCCGGCCGGCCATCTGGTGGGCGAGGAGAACGGCGGCTGGGGGCTGATCACCAACCAGCTGAACCACGAACGGGTGGCGCTCGCCGCGATCGGGATGCAGGCCGAGGACTGCTACGCGGCCGCCCTCGCCTTCGCCCGCACCCCGGATCCGGCGACGGGCCGCCGTCCGGCCGAGGAGCCGTGGGTGCGGGCCCGGCTGGCGGAGGCGTACGCGCGACTGGCGGCGACCCGGCTGCTCAACTGGCGGCTGGTGGGGGACGTCGGCGCGGGTTCGCTGGCTCCCGGCGAGGCGAGCGGCGTGAAGTTCGCGGGGACCGAGAGCGCGGTCGAGGTGTACCGGATCTGCCAGGAGGTCGTCGGGGAGGCCGGCACGGTGCGCGGCGGGTCGCCCGGCTGCTTCGGGGACGGGGAGCTGGAGCGGATGAACCGGGCGGCGCAGATCAACACCTTCGGGGGCGGGGTGAGCGAGGTGCAGCGGGAGATCGTCGCGACCATGCGGCTCGGCATGAAGAGGGGCAAGCGGTGACCCGTACGGGGCAGCAGAGGCAGGCGTCGGAGGACGAGGGGAGGCGGACGCCGGAGGAAGAGGAAGGGGAGAGGCGGACGCCGGAGAACGAGGAGAGGAAGGCGCCGACGGAGGAGGACGCGCTGTACGCGCGGCTCAAGGCGTACGAGGGTCGGCCCGCCGCGACCGCGGGCGTCGGCAAGGACCTGGTCAACGAGCCGATGATCAGGCACTGGTGCGAGGCGATGGGCGACACCCATCCCGCCTACGCCGGTCCGGGGGCGATCGCTCCGCCGACCATGCTCCAGGCATGGACGATGGGCGGCCTGTCCGGTCACACCGACCGTTCCCCGGCGTACGAGGAGCTCCTCGGACTGCTCGACGGCGCGGGATACACCTCGGTGGTCGCGACCGACTGCGAGCAGGAGTATCCGCGGCCGCTGCGGCCCGGCGACCGGATCACCTTCGACGCGCTGATCGAGGCGGTCTCGGAACGGAAGACGACCCGGCTCGGTACGGGCTACTTCGTGACGACGCGGATGGACGTACGCGTACGGGGGGAGCTGGCCGGGACGCACCGCTTCCGGATCCTGAAGTACGCGCCCGCGGCGGGGCGGCGCGCGGCGGAACGGCAGCCGCAGAAGCGGGTGGGCCAAGCGGGCCGGGCGGGGGCGGGGGACTCCGCTGATCGGCGGCCGCGTTCGCGCCCGGGGCCCGTGGTCAACCGGGACAACGCCGGGTTCTGGCAGGGCGTCGACGAGCGCAAGCTGCTGATCCAGCGGTGCGCCGAGTGCCGGAGGCCGCGCTTCCCCTGGCTGCCCGGCTGCAACGCGTGCGGCTGCCAGGAATGGGACGCGTTCGAGGCGAGTGGCGAGGGCACCGTCTTCAGCCATGTGGTGATGCACCACCCGTCGTTCCCTGCCTTCAGCGAATCGGGGGAGGGCGGACCGTACGCGGTGGCCCTGATCGAGCTGGCGGAGGGGGTGCGGATGGTCAGCAATGTGATCGGGGTGCCGTACGACAAGGTCCGGACGGGCATGCCGGTCCGGCTCGCATTCCTCCGTACCGGCCCCGAGTCGGTGCTTCCGGTCTTCCGCGGGGGTGAGCACTGACATGGACTTCGCACCCACCGAGGAACAGGCGGCGGCGCAGGGGCTGGCGGCGCGGATCCTCCGCGACCTGTCGACGCACGAGCGCCTGGTCGCGGCAGGCACGGGCACCGACGCCGAGCTGTGGAAGGAGCTGTGCGCGGCCGGACTGCCTGCGGCCGTCGAGGAGATCGGCCTGCTGGGGCTGGTGCTCCTGCTGGAGGAGCAGGGCCGGGTCACGGCGCAGGCGCCGTTCGCGGCGAGCTGTGTGTACGGGCTGCTCGCCGTCGCCGAGCACGGCACGGACGAGCAGCGGGCGCGGCTGCTGCCCGCGCTGCGGGACGGTACGGACGTGGCGGCCGGGGCGTTCCCCGCGCGCGGCGGGATACGGGCGGACGGCGAGGGGCGGTTGACCGGCGGCGCCTCCCCGGTGCCCTGGCTGCGGGACGCGTCTCTGGTCCTGGTCGCGGACGCGGACCGGCGGCTGTGGCTGGTGCGGACCGACGGGCCGGGCGTGACGACGGAGCCGGTGGAGACCACGGCGCCGTGGTCGGCGGCGCGGCTGGTGCTGGACGGGGCGCGCGGGGAGCGGCTGGGTGGCGCGGGGGCGTACGAGGCGGTGCTGGCCGCGAGCCGGATCGCGTTCGCCGGGCTGCAGGCCGGCGTGTGCGCCGGTTCACTGGCCCGGGCCGTCGCCCACACCAACACCCGGGAGCAGTTCGGACGCCCGCTCGCCACCAAGCAGGCGGTGCTGATGCGCGCCGCCGACGCGCACATGGACACCGAGGCGATACGGGTCACCGCGTACGAGGCCGCGTGGCGCCGCGACACGGGACTGCCGTACGCGGCCCAGGCGCTCACCGCCGCGTGGTGGGCGTCCGAGGCGGGCAAGCGGGTGGTGCACACCGGACAGCATCTGCACGGCGGAACGGGCGCGGACCTCGACCATCCGGTGCACCGGCACTTCCTCTGGGGCCGGCAGCTCGACGCCCATCTGGGCTGTGGCGGCGAGGTGCTTCAGGAACTCGGCGCACTGCTGGCGGAGTGCGAGGAACCACCGGCCCGCGAACCGGGCACGGCGGAGTGCGAGGAACCCGAGAAGCCGGAACGGGCCGGGAAGCCGGAGAAGGCAGAGCGGCCGGAGGAGCGGACGAGGGGGCCGGAGTGAAGGTCGGCGAAGAGCTGGAACCGCTGGAGATCGAGGTGACCCGCACCCTGATCGTGGCGGGCGCCATCGCCTCCCGCGACTACCAGGACGTGCACCACGACGCGGAGCTCGCCCGGGAGAAGGGGTCCCCGGACATCTTCATGAACATCCTGACGACCAATGGCCTGGTCGGCAGGTACATCACCGACCGCCTCGGCCCGGCCGCCGTGCTCCGCAAGGTCGCCATCCGGCTGGGCGCGCCCAACTACCCGGGGGACACCATGGTGCTCAGCGGAACCGTCACCGCGCTCGCCGACGACGGGACGGCCGAGGTGGCGGTCGTCGGGACCAACGGCCTCGGCAGACACGTCACCGGAACCGTGACGGTGACGGTGACCGGCGCCGGAACCGGCACCCGCATCCGCACCGGCACCGGCACCCGCAGCGGCACCGGCACCCGCAGCGGCACCGGAACCGGCAGCGTCGACGCTCCGCCCGTCGGCGCTCCGCCCGTCGGCGCTCCGCGTGCGGCGCGCGAGGGGGCGGCATGAGCCTGCGCGGGGCCGACTCGCTCGGCGGCAGGGCGGCGATCGCGGGGATCGGGGCGACCGAGTTCTCCAAGGACTCCGGGCGCAGCGAACTCAAGCTGGCCGTCGAGGCGGTGCGGGCCGCCCTCGACGACGCCGGGCTGACCCCGGCCGACGTGGACGGCATGGTCACGTTCACCATGGACACCAGCCCGGAGATCACCGTCGCCCAGGCGGCCGGGATCGGCGAGCTGTCCTTCTTCTCCCGGGTGCACTACGGGGGCGGGGCCGCCTGCGCCACCGTCCAGCAGGCGGCGATGGCCGTGGCGAGCGGGGTGGCCGAGGTGGTGGTCTGCTACCGGGCGTTCAACGAGCGCTCGGGACGCCGGTTCGGTTCCGGGGTGCAGCACCGCGAGCCCACCGCCGAGGGCGCCGCGCTCGGCTGGAACCTCCCCTTCGGGCTGCTCACGCCCGCGTCCTGGGTCGCCATGGCCGCCCAGCGCTACCTGCACGTCTACGGGCTGACGCCGGAAGCCTTCGGGCATGTCGCGGTCGCCGACCGGCGGCACGCCGCCCGGAACCCGGCCGCGTACTTCTACGGGAAGCCGATCACCCTGGCCGACCACGCCGCGTCGCGCTGGATCGTCGAACCGCTGCGGCTGCTCGACTGCTGCCAGGAGACCGACGGCGGGCAGGCCCTGGTGGTCACCAGCGCGGAGCGGGCCCGGGACCTGCCCCGGCCCCCCGCGCTGATCGCCGCCGCCGCCCAGGGCGCGGGCCGGGCGCAGGAGCAGATGACCAGCTTCTACCGCGACGATCTGACCGGCCTCCCGGAGACGGCGGTGGTCGCCCGGCAGCTCTGGCGGAACTCCGGGCTCTCCCCGGCCGACATCGACGTGGGCATCCTCTACGACCACTTCACGCCGTTCGTGCTGATGCAACTGGAGGAGTTCGGGTTCTGCGGACCGGGCGAGGCCGCCGACTTCGTCGCCGCCGACGCGCTGCCGCTCAACACGCACGGCGGCCAGCTCGGGGAGGCGTATCTGCACGGGATGAACGGCATCGCCGAGGCGGTCCGGCAGATCCGCGGCTCGTCGGTGAACCAGGTCCCCGGTGCGGCTACCGCCCTGGTCACGGCGGGCACCGGGGTGCCCACCTCCGGCCTGATCCTGAGCACCGACGGCTGAGCCGGTGCGGGGTGCGGGGTGCGGGGTTCGTGGCTCGGGGTTCGGAGCGGAGCTTGGGGTGCGGGGCTTGGGGTGCGGGGTTCGGAACTGGGGGGCGTGCACGTCTCGGCGGCCGCCCGTGCCCCCGGCGTAGGCGGTCCCGGCCGCCGGGGGAGCGCCGCGTGAGCACCGGGCGCGCGCCTGACGAGCGCCGCGTGAGTGCTGGGCGGGCCCCGGGGCGGACGACCCTGAGCCCCCGCGAGGGCGGCTCCACCTACAGGAGGTGGGGCAGCCCCCACCCCTACACCTTGAGGCGGACGCCCTTTCGGTCCCTGGGGCCGATCCCCGGGACGGCGCCCGCTTCTAGCGTGGAGCCATGACCACGTCAGTCCGCAAGGGCACCTCCGGGGGAGCTGCCGGAACGGGACACGTCCCGCACGGCTCATGCGCCGCGCACGCGCCGCGCACCGCGCAGGCACCGCACGCCTCGCGGGCCCAGTACGCGCCGTATCCGTCGTTCTCCTCGTTCGTACGGGCACGGGGGCCCGTACTGCTGCGCGCCGCACGCTCGCTCACCGCGAACCCGAGCGACGCCGAGGACCTGCTCCAGACCGCGCTCACCAAGACGTATGTCGCCTGGGAGCGGATCGAGGACCACCGGGCGCTCGACGGCTACGTCCGCCGGGCGCTGCTCAACACCCGTACCTCGCAGTGGCGCAAGCGCAAGGTCGAGGAGTTCGCCTGTGACGAACTGCCCGAGCAGGAGGCCCCCGGCGCCTGCGACCCGGCGGAGCGCCAGACGCTGCACGACGCGATGTGGCGCGCCGTGCTGAAGCTGCCGGACCGCCAGCGGGCCATGGTCGTCCTGCGCTACTACGAGGATCTGAGCGAGGCCCAGACGGCCGAGGTCCTCGGGGTGTCGGTCGGCACGGTGAAGAGCGCGGTGTCACGGGCGCTCGGCAAGCTCAGGGAGGACCCGGAGCTGACCCCGGTCCGCTGACCCCGGTCCGCTGACCCCGGTCCGCTGACCCCGGTCGGCCGATCACGGTCGGCCGATCCCGGTCCGCTGACCTCGGTCGGCCGATCGCGGAAACTCGTGACCCCGGAAGCTCGTGACCCCGGAAACTCGTGACCTCGGAACTAGTGACATACCGCCCGGTATGCGCGCAGAATCAGCGGAACTCTACTGCCGCGTAGCGCCCACCGGGAGGACGCCGTGCTGAGCACCATGCAGGACGTACCGCTGACTGTCACCCGCATCCTCGAACACGGGATGACCATTCACGGGAAGTCGCAGGTCACGACCTGGACTGGGGAAGCCGAGCCGCAGCGCCGCAGCTTCGCGGAGATCGGTCGGCGGGCCGCGCAGCTCGCGCACGCCCTGCGCGACGAACTCGGCGTCGTCGGCGACCAGCGCATAGCGAGCCTCATGTGGAACAACGCCGAGCACGTCGAGGCGTACCTCGCGGTCCCCTCGATGGGCGCGGTCCTCCACACCCTGAACCTCCGGCTCCCCGCCGAGCAGCTGATCTGGATCGCCGAGCACGCCGACGACAAGGTCGTCATCGTCAACGGCTCGCTGCTGCCGATGCTGGCGCCGGTCCTTCCCCGTCTGACCTCGGTCGAGCACGTGATCGTCAGCGGGCCGGGCGACCGTTCCGTCCTCGACGGCGCACGGCCCCGGGTGCACGAGTACGAGGAGCTGATCGCCGGCCGCCCGACCGCCTACGACTGGCCCGAGATCGACGAACGCCAGGCCGCCGCCATGTGCTACACCTCCGGCACCACCGGCGACCCCAAGGGCGTCGTCTACTCCCACCGCTCCATCTACCTGCACTCCATGCAGGTCAACATGGCCGAGTCGATGGGCCTGTCCGACAAGGACACCACCCTGGTCGTGGTCCCGCAGTTCCACGTACTGGCCTGGGGGCTCCCGCACGCGACCTTCATGTCCGGCATCAACATGCTCATGCCGGACCGGTTCCTGCAGCCCGCGCCGCTCGCCGAGATGATCGAGCGCGAGCGGCCGACGCACGCCGCCGCCGTCCCCACCATCTGGCAGGGCCTGCTCGCCGAGGTCCTCGCGAACCCGCGCGACCTGACCTCCATGGCCTGCGTCACCATCGGCGGCGCCGCCTGCCCGCCCTCCCTGATGGAGGCGTACGACAGGCTCGGCGTCCGGGTCTGCCACGCCTGGGGCATGACGGAGACCTCGCCGCTGGGCACCATGGCCATCCCGCCCGCCGGCCTGTCGGAGGAGGAGCAGTGGCCCTACCGCGTCACCCAGGGCCGGTTCCCGGCCGGTGTCGAGGCGCGGCTGGTCGGACCCGACGGCGAGCGTCTGCCGTGGGACAACGCCTCGGCCGGTGAGCTGGAGGTACGGGGTCCCTGGATCGCGGGGGCGTACTACGGGGGCGCGGACGGCGAGGACCTGCGCCCCGAGGACAAGTTCAGCGAGGACGGCTGGCTGAAGACCGGTGACGTCGGCGTGATCAGCCCGGACGGCTTCCTCACCCTCACCGACCGGGCCAAGGACGTCATCAAGTCCGGCGGCGAGTGGATTTCGAGCGTCTCGCTGGAGAACGTGCTCATGGCGCACCCGGACGTGGCCGAGGCGGCGGTCGTCGCGGTCCCGGACGACAAGTGGGGCGAGCGCCCGCTCGCGACGGTCGTGCTCAAGGAGGGCGCCGACGCGGACTACGCGGCGCTGCGGACCTTCCTCACCGAGTCCGGGATCGCCAAGTGGCAGCTGCCGGAGCGCTGGACGGTCATTCCGGCGGTGCCGAAGACGAGCGTCGGCAAGTTCGACAAGAAGGTGCTCCGCAGGCAGTACGCGGAGGGCGCGCTGGACATCACCCACCTCTGACCGGTCCGGCCGGCACCCCGTAGGGGGTGTCTGACAAATACCTGCGGCGTCGCACTCATTTATCAGACACCCCCTGGGCCGCGCGGTGCGGTGAACGGGAAAGGGCGGGGGCGGGGGCGGTACGGAACCTTCCGTACCGCGCCCCGCCCCGTGCGCTTCCACACCGTCGTACGGGCCGTGGACCCCGGCCGTGGACCGTACGGCCCTGGACCGGGCGGCCGTGCGGGCCGCCGTCCGTGCGCGTCCCCGTCCGCGCGTCCCCGTCCGCGCGGGCCCGGAGGCGCGGCCCCGGACGCGCCGTCAGTTGGTGCCGATCTTCGCGAGCAGATCGACGATCCGCGACTGCACCTCTTCGCTCGTCGAGCGCTCGGCCAGGAACAGCACCGTCTCGCCCGTGCTGAGCTTCGGCAGGTCCGAACCCGACATGTCGGCGGAGGTGTAGACGACCAGCGGCGTCCGGCTCAGCTGCCCGTTGGCGCGCAGCCAGTCGATGATCCCGGCCCGGCGGCGGCGTACCTGCATCAGGTCCATCACCACCAGGTTGGGCCGCATCCGTCCGGCGAGCGTCACCGCCTCGCTGTCCGTGGCCGCCCGGCCCACCTGCATGCCCCGGCGCTCCAGCGTCTCCGTCAGGGCCAGCGCGATCTCCTCGTGCTCCTCGATCAGCAGCACCCGCGGCGGATGCTGCTCGCTGTCGCGCGGCGCCAGCGCCTTGAGGAGCACGGCCGGGTCGGCGCCGTACGCCGCCTCCCGCGACGCCTGGCCCAGACCCGCCGTCACCAGCACCGGGACCTCGGCCGCCACCGCCGCCTGACGCAGCGACTGGAGCGCCTTGCGGGTGATCGGCCCGGTGAGCGGGTCGACGAACAGCGCGGCCGGGAACGCCGCGATCTGCGCGTCGACCTCCTCGCGCGAGTGCACGATCACCGGCCGGTAGCCGCGATCGCTCAGCGCCTGCTGGGTGGCGACGTCGGGGGCCGGCCAGACCAGCAGCCGACGCGGGTTGTCCAGCGGCTCCGGGGGCAGCTCGTCGTCGACCGGCCGCGGCGACGGGCGGTTGGCGACCTCCACCGCCCCGCCCGGCCCGTCCAGCGGCTCCGGCCCCTCGGCGCCCTCGTCGGGCGCGCCTATGGCGTACGCACGTCCCTCGGCCTCCGGGGCCGGGGGCGACAGCAGCTGACCGGGTCCCCCGGGAGCGGCATGAGCACCGTGGGCCTCGGGAGCGCTGGGAGCCCGCTGGACCTGCGCCGGAACCGGGCCCTGCGGGGTGCCGGGACCGGCCGCGGCGGGCCGGGCGGAGGGGACGGAGGGCGCGGCTCCGGGCGCGGGCCGGGCTGCCGATGGCTGCGGCGGCACGGGCTGCGAGCCGTGCTCCTCCTCCGGCGGCGCGGCGAGCTTGCGGCGGCGTCCGGCGCCGCCGGGGGCCTGATGCGGCTGCTGGGCGAGGTGCTGGGCGAACGGCACGCCCTGGCCGAGCGTCCGCACGCTGAACGCGCGCCCCTGCGTGTCCGTGGGGCCGCCGCTCATCGGCGCCTCCGCGGGCAGCGGCTGCCGCCGCGCGTCCGCTCCGGGCGCGAGGTCGTGCGGGTGGCCGGGCGCCGTGCCGTCGGCGGGGCCGGTGCCGACCGTGGAACCGGTGGCATGGGCGGTGTGACCGGCCGCGGGCGGGAGGTCCGGGGCCTCGCCGGACCGGGCGCCGGGCAGCTCGGCGGACGGCCCGCCGGGAGCCGTCGGCGCGCCCGGACCCTGCCCCGGGGCGCCGTTCCCCGGCAGGCCCCCGGGCCGCGCCGCCGACGCGAGCGGCACGGCGTCCTCGGCGTCCGGTCCGGGCTGCCGGTGCTCGGGCTGCTGCTGGGGGTCGGCGTGACGCGCCCGGCGTCGCCCGGTCGGCACCGGGTGGGCCTGGGGCGGGGTGTGGTCGTCGTCCGGCGCGAGGCGCGCCGCGTCGTGGCGTCCGGGCAGCGAGGCGTCCGCGCCGGGAGCCGGGGACGCGCCCCGGTCCGCGTCGGCCGGCGGGAGGGCGAACGCGGTGCGCGGCCCGGCCGGTTCGGCCTGCGCGGACCGCTCCTGCGCGGCCGCCAGGGCCCGCCGGGCCCGCCGGCCGGTCGGCCTGGACGCCTGCGCCGCGCCGTCCCCGCCCGTCGGAGCGCTCTCGGCACTCCCCGCGGCGGCATCCCCGGGAGCGGTCCCGGAAGCACCTGCGGGAGCACCGGCCGGGGCGGCCGACACGGGCAGGGCCGGCTGGTTCTCACCGCTCCGGCCCGCCCGGTGCGTGCCCGCCGCGGGCACCGGCACCGGGACCTCGGACGGAACGCCCTGGGGCGGCACGGTCCGGCCGGGCTGCGGACGGCCGCCGCCCTGCGCGCCCTCGGCCGCCGTCACCACCGACCCCTCGGCCGGCGCCGCCGCGGGCAGCGCCAGCGCCTGGCCCGGGCCCTGCGGCCCGGCGGCGGACTCCCGGAGCGGGGGCTCCTGCTCCGGTCCCCGCTCGCCCGGGGCCTGCTGGGGCAACGGCGGCAGCGGGGGCAACGGAGGAAGCTGCGGGGGCAGCGGGTACTGGCCGGACTCGGCCGGGCTCGGCCGTCCCCGCCTGCGCCCCGATCCCTCGCCCTGCTGGACCGGAATCCGGTCCTGCGGGCCCTGACCGCCCAGCGTCTCCGGCGCGCCCTCGGCCGCGTGCTCGCGGCGCGCCCGGCGCCGGCCGGTCGGCTCGGGCAGCGCGGCGTTCCCCGAGGCGTCGGCGGGCGTCTCGTCGGAACCGGCGCCCGGCCCCGAACCGCCCACGGGGCTCTCCAGGAACGCGTCCGTGGACGACCGGCGCGCCCGGCGCCGCCCGCCGCCCGCCTGGGCGGCCCCCGGACCCTGCGCCGACGCGGTCTCCGCCCCGCCCGGCTCCTGCTCGGCCGCCGCATCCGGGACCGGCCCGGCCGCGGGCTCCGCCGCGGGCGTCCCCGGCACCACCGTCCCCGAGCCCGCGCCCAGCGGCACTTCGAGGACGTAGGCGCTGCCGCTCATCCCCGGCACCTCGTGCGTCTGCAGCACCCCGCCGTGCGCCTCCACGATCCCGCGCACGATCGGCTCGTGCACCGGATCCCCGCCGGCGTACGGCCCGCGCACCTCGATCCGTACGACCTCGCCGCGCTGCGCCGCGGCGACGACGACCGTCGAGTCGACATAGCCGCCGCCCGGCACCACGGGGGCCTTGCCGGTCGAGTCCACCCCGGCGACGTCCGCGACCAGATGGGCCAGCGCGGTCACCAGCCGGGCCGCGTCCACCTCCGCCTCGATCGGCGGCGCGTGCACGGCGAACTGGGCGCGCCCCGGGCCGATCAGCTCGACGGCGGCGTCGATGCCGGCCGTCACGACCGAGTCGAGCAGCACGTTCGCCTTGGACAGCGCCTCGTCGCCGGCGTCCAGGCGCTGGTAGCCGAGCACGTTGTCGACGAGCGTGGTCATCCGGGCGTAGCCGGCGGCCAGGTGGTGCAGGATCTGGTTGGCCTCCGGCCACAGCTGGCCGGCGGGGTCGGCGGCGAGCGTGGAGAGCTCGCCGCGCAGCTCCTCCAGCGGGCCGCGCAGCGCCCCGCCGAGCACGGCGGTGAGCTGGGCGTGCCGGGCGGTGAGCGCCGTCAGGCGTTCGGCCTGCTGCTCCAGCTCGGCCGAATACCGCTCGGAGCGGTCGGCCAGTTCCGCCTCGTGGCGTTCCGTCAGCTCGCCGATCTCGGCGGCGTGGCCCGCCGTCAGCTTCTCGACCTCGGCGGTGTGGCGCGAGGTCAGCTCGTCGACCTCGGCCCTGTGCTGTTCGGTGAGCTCCTCGTGCGGCCTGCGGTCGGTGAACGTCATGACCGCGCCGACCAGCTGGTCGCCGTCCCGGACCGGTGCGGTGGTCAGGTCGACCGGGACCCGGGCCCCGCTCTTGGACCACAGGACCTGGCCGCGCACCCGGTGCTTGCGCCCGGACTTGAGGGTGTCGGCCAGCGGCGACTCCGCGTACGGGAACGGCTCGCCGTCCGCCCGCGAGTGCAGGACCAGCGTGTGCAGCTCCCGCCCGCCCAGGTCGCTGGCGCGGAAACCGAGGATCTGCGCGGCGGCCGGGTTGACCAGCACGACCCGGCCGTCCGTGTCCGTGCCGACGACGCCCTCGGCCGCGGCCCGCAGGATCATCTCCGTCTGCCGCTGCGAACGGGCCAGTTCGGCCTCGGTGTCGACGGTGCCCGTCAGGTCCCGTACGACGATCATCAGCAGCTCGTCGCCGGTGTAGCCGCCGCCGTAACCGCTCTGGAAGTCGTTGTACGCGGCCTGGCCGTCCTCCAGCCCGGCGCTGGTGACCTCGACCGGGTACTCGGTGCCGTCCGTGCGGCGCGCGGTCATCCGCGTCGGCTTCGTGCGGACCCGGTTGTCGGCGGCGGGCCCGGGCCGGCGCATCGAGCCGGGGATCAGCCGGGAGTCGAACTCCGGCAGCAGATCGAGGAGCCCGCGTCCGACGAGCGCGGTGCCCGGAGTCTCGAACATCTCCAGGGCGATCGAGTTCGCGTTGACGACCGTGCCGTTGCAGTTGACGAGCAGCAGCCCGTTCGGGAGGGCATCGAGTATGGCTGCGAGGCGAGCAGTGCCTCGGGACGGCCTGCTGCTCACGAGACGCTTCCTCCCTGATTACCGCACCTTGCCGACAGCGGGCCCCATCTTGCCCCTCGGGCCGCGTGCTGTCACGGAAGGAGTCTAAGGGCAGGGGAGGGGCGCGGGGCGGCGGATGAGGAGGAGCTCTCACCAAGGTTCGGTGGACATGGCATGGCGTACCGGCCCGCGGCGCGCCCGCCGTACGCCGTACGCGGCCCCGTCCGCCGGGCCCGGCGGACGGCACGCGCCGCCTGCCGGCCCCGGTCCGTCCCTCGGCACCGGACCCCCGCACGGACCCCCGCACGGGCCCCGGGCGGGAGCCGCCCGCCGGACGTCGGCCCGGGACACGCACGGCCCGTCGAGGCATGCCCGACGCCGGCGGCGCCGCCGGCGTCACCACAGCCCGCGGGCGTCACCGCACGTCGGCGGGCGTCACCTCACATTGGGGAGTACCGGCCGCAGCTTGTTCCAGCGCGAGATCTCGCAGCCGTCGGCCCGGCTGAAGGCCGCGTCGACGTGCCGCCCCCGCCAGGTGCCGGTGACCCTGGCCCCGGCGGGACCGCCGTACTGCTGGGTGCACATGGCGCCCCTGGGCACCGGCGCGAACGGGTCCGCGCCCTCGCCCGCCAGCTGCGCCAGCCGCTCGCAGGCGTGCTCCGCCGCCGGGTGGCTGCCGCCCACGGGGTCGCACTCCAGCTCGAAGGTCCCCTCGGCCGAGGGATCCCCCGCCTCCGAGACCGTCACGGTCAGCCGGGTGTGCGCGTCGTCGCTCCCGAAGAGGGGCAGCGGCACCGGCAGGGGAAGGGGCAGCGGACCGGGGGCCGCCGCGGCGCCCGGTGCGGCGGCGGACAGCACGGCGAGGGACGCGACGGCGGTCAGGGCGGTACGGACGAGGCGGTACTGCATACGGGCTCCTGGGCTTGGGCCCTCCGGAAGATCGCGCGACCGCCCCGTGGACGGTCGTGGTCCTCGTAGGACGGTCGTGGTCCTTGTAGTTCGATCGCGCGATACGCGGGGAGGGACGGGCTGTGACGAACGGAGGATCGGGGAACAGGAGGCCGGACGCCTCCTCCCTCACTAACGCGCCTCGCGGCACGGCGTTGCGCATCCGGCACAGGCTTTGCCCTCGCGCCCGGCCGCCTAGTACCGTAGGTCGCGATTGGTGGCACGACACTCACCTGTGTCATCATCTGCACACACCACTCGCGCTCGCGCGGGGTGTGCTGGAGGCGTCGCCTAGTCCGGTCTATGGCGCCGCACTGCTAATGCGGTTTGGGTCTTAAAACCCATCGAGGGTTCAAATCCCTCCGCCTCCGCTCGATGGCTGAAGCCCCGTGTCATGGACACGGGGCTTCTGTCGTGTTCGGCTCCGTGCTTCGTCCCCCGCCGGGTCCGTGACTCGTTCCCGGGCCGTGTTTCATCCCGGGGGGTCGGCGGGAGGCTCCGGCCTCCCCGAAAGATCCCCGGCGCGGCCGCCCGCGGGCCCCCTCGCCTGCCGCGCGGCACTCCCCGAGCAACGCCGAACATGACGTTTCCGCAGGTCAGGGGCGGTATGGCTAATGGATTTCGCGCTACGGCGCAGGTCATGTAATGTTGTTCCCGCAACGCCGACCGGGAAGAAAAAACCGGGAAGCACAAGCACTCGTAGCTTAACGGATAGAGCATCTGACTACGGATCAGAAGGTTGCAGGTTCGAATCCTGCCGAGTGCACAGCAGACCAGAGGCCCCGGAGAAATCCGGGGCCTCTGGCTTTTGCCTTGACGGCAGTGTCTGACGGCAACCGTCTCAGAGGGCGGGTGCGAGTCTGATCAGACGGCTACGAGGACACCGGCCGCGCTGTCGCCATCGTCCGGCCCATCGCCGTCCTCCTCGGCGCATCCCCGACGCGACGGAGCGGGCGGCATGTTCGACACCTACGCCAGCAGCTTCGATGCGGTCTGGGAGACCGCGATGCCGGTAAGCGAAGGGTGATCATGGCACGGACCGAGTACTACGACGACCCGGCGGCACCAGAGCCGAACAGCTTGGTGGTCGCCGCGTCCGCCGTGGTTACCGACGACGAAGGACGCGTGCTCCTCCAGCGCCGGTGGGATAACGATCTCTGGGCGCTACCTGGCGGCGGCATGGAGATGACCGACTCGCTCCCGGGAACAGCAGTCCGTGAGGTGAAGGAGGAAACAGGTCTGGACGTAGAGATCACCGGGCTCGTGGGCACATACACCGACCCTCGCCACGTCATCGCCTACTCGGACGGCGAGGTGCGCAGACAGTTCAACGTCTGCTTCACCGCCCGTGTGGTCGGTGGCCGACTCGCGATCTCGGACGAGTCCACGGAGTTGCGGTTCGTCCAGCCGGAGGAGATTGATCAGCTGCCCATGCACCACACACAGCGCCTCCGGATCCGGCACTTCCTGGAGCACCGTGAGCGGCCCTACCTCGGCTGATCGCACCAGCGACGCCCACTTGACCAGGATGACGGCCCGCTGTCTGACCAGGAGTTGGCCCAGTTCCGTGATCTGCTACGCCGGTACTGCGCACACGAACTCGACCAGTGGGAGAGCTTGCAGAACGAGACGCCGTGCGGTCCTGTGTACGTGCTCTTCACGCGTTCCCTTCGGGCTGCCGGGCCCGGACAGGGCCGCGTACACCCGGACGCTGGGCGACGTGGCCGCGGTCGCGGCGTCGGTGGGCCTCGCCACCGCGGCGCTCGCGGTCGTGCTGCTGTGGGGGCGGCGAGGCCGGTGACGCGTCCCGGTCGAGGCCTGCCGTCCGGCGTCTGTCGTGCGGGGCCTGCCGTCCGGCGTCCGGCGTCTGCCGTCTGTCGTGCGGGGTCTGCGGTCTGCCGTCCGGCGTCCGGTGCGTGGTGCCTTTCACCCGGCCTCCGCCGCCCGCTGCCCGGTAGCATCGCGGGATCCCTCATCGTCCGCGAGCGTCCGGAGTTCACCCATGGGCTGGCAGTGCACGGGGCTGCGATGGCCGACGGAGGACGGCGGGCCCTCGCTCGGCTGGTCGCGCGCCGGGGCGGCGCGGGTCAGCGCGCTCGCGTACGGGACGGAGCTCGGGTTCCGGGCCGCCGGGCCGCGGCGGTGTGCGGGGGCGCGCGGGCACGCGTGTCCCGTGGGGGCCGTGGTGCCGGGGCGGAGCACGGGGGCGCGATGCCCGGAGTGCGCGCGGCTGGACCGGGCGCATTCGGTGGCCGCCGACACGATCGCCGACGACCCCCGCACGTACCGGGTGTATCTCGCCTGGTTCGGGCCGGGAATGGTGAAGGTCGGGATCACCGCCGAGGAGCGCGGGGCGGCACGGCTGCGGGAGCAGGGGGCCGTGGTGTTCAGCTGGCTGGGGCGGGGGCCGCTGATGGCGGCCCGGCGGACCGAGGAACTGCTGCGGTCGGCGCTCGGGGTGCCGGACCGTATCCCGTACGCCGCGAAGCGGGCCGCGCGCGCGACGCTGCCGGGGCTGGAGGAACGGCGGGCCGAGGTGGCCGGGCTCCACGGCCGGGCCGTGGCGCTGGAGGGGACGGGCTGGCCGGAGACGCTGGAACGGCTGCCGTTCGACGCGGTCGACCACGCCGGGCTGTTCGGGCTGGGCGGCACGGTCGAGGTGACGTCCGCGGTCACCGAGCTGGTGGACGGGGGCGCGGTCGCGGGGCGGCTGGTGGCGGCGGCCGGGCCGGACCTGCATCTGGAGACGGCGTCGGACGGGGTCGTGGTGCTGGACACCCGGCTGATGACCGGGTGGGAGCTGACGGGCGCCGACGCGCGGGCCGGGGTGGGGGTGCCGGTGGCCGGTCTCGGGGGCGGTGCGGTGCAGGGCGGGCTGTTCTGAGATCGTCGGACCCGATCAGGGAATTTCGGGCCTGATCAAGGAACTTCGGAATTGATCAGAGAACTTCGGAGTTCCCCAAGGGACTTCGGATTCGGGCGGCGGGACGCGCCGCCCCGGCCGCGGGAGGGGTGCGCTGCGTGAAGACGGGTGACGCCGACGACGTCGTACGGTTCTGGGAACGGCTGGGGCTGCCCGGGATCATCGACGTCCACACGCACTTCATGCCGGAACGGGTGCTGCGCAAGGTCTGGGCGTACTTCGACGCGGCCGGCCCGCTGACGGCCATGGAGTGGCCGATCGAGTACCGGCACGACGAGGACGAACGGCTGGCGCTGCTGCGCTCGTTCGGCGTGCTGCGGTTCACCTCGATGCTCTATCCGCACAAGCCGGGGATGGCCGCCTGGCTGAACGAGTGGGCGGCCGGGTTCGCGCGCCGGGTGCCGGACTGCCTGCACACCGCGACCTTCTTCCCGGAGGCGGGCGCCGAGCGGTATGTGCGCGAGGCGGTGGAGGCGGGGGCGAGGGTCTTCAAGGCGCATGTCCAGGTCGGCGGGTACGACCCCGGCGACCCGTCGCTGGACCCGGTGTGGGGGCTGCTCGCCGAGGCCGGGATCCCGGTGGTCACGCACTGCGGCTCCGGACCGGCGCCCGGCCGCCACACCGGGCCGGAGCCGATCGCCCGGCTGCTGGCCCGCCATCCGCGGCTGCGGCTGGTCGTGGCGCACCTGGGGATGCCGGAGTACGCGGAGTTCCTGGCGCTGGCCGAGACGTACCCGGAGGTGCGGCTGGACACGACGATGGCGTTCACGGACTTCACGGAGAGGACGAGCCCGTTCCCGGCGGCCGAACGGGGGCGGCTCGCCGCGCTCGGGGACCGGATCCTGCTGGGCACGGACTTCCCGAACATCCCGTATCCGTACGCGCATCAGCTGCACGCGCTGGAACGGCTGGAGCTGGGCGACGACTGGCTGCGGGCGGTCTGCCACGGCAACGCGAGGGCGCTGTTCGGGCCCGCCTGAGCGCGGACGCGCCGCTTCCGGGCGGGCTGCTCGGACGGGCTGCTCCGGCGGGCGGGCTGCTCGGACGGGCTGCTCCGGCGGGCGGGCTGCTCCGGCGGGCGGGCTGCTCCGATGGGCGGCTCGAACGGCCGGCCCGGGGCCTGGGGCCCGGCGCCTTTCTCAGAGAATTCACAGAATCGGGAAAGACGTCTCTCAGAGGAGCCTCACAGGGTTGAGGCATGAGGACGACGATCTCGCCCCAGGGGCGTACCGAACTGCCCGAGGGACCTGTCGAGCCGGCCCGGCGACGCACCGGGCCGTCCGCGGCCGGCCGTTCCCGCGTCCGCGTGCTCGTGGTCGACGACGAGGCCGCGCTCACCGAACTGCTCTCCATGGCACTGCGCTACGAGGGCTGGGAGGTGCGCAGCGCCGGGAGCGCCGCCGAGGCCGTGCGGATGGCGCGGGACTTCAGGCCCGACGCGGTGGTCCTCGACGTGATGCTCCCGGACACGGACGGGTTCGCGGTGCTCGGCGGGCTGCGGCGGGAGCTCGCCGAGGTGCCCGTGCTGTTCCTGACCGGGCGGGACGCGGTCGGGGAGCGGATCGCCGGGCTGACCGCGGGCGGCGACGACTACGTCACCAAGCCGTTCGGCCTGGAGGAGGTCGTGGCCCGGCTGCGCGGGCTGATCCGGCGGTCCGGCCCGGCGGCGGCCGTGCGCGCCGAGTCGTCGCTCGTCGTCGGGGACCTGGTCCTGGACGAGGACAGCCACGAGGTGAGCCGGGGCGGCGCCGCCATCCATCTCACGGCCACCGAGTTCGAGCTGCTGCGCTTCCTGATGCGCAATCCGCGGCGGGTGCTGAGCAAGGCGCAGATCCTGGACCGGGTGTGGAACTACGACTTCGGCGGACAGGCGAACGTCGTCGAGCTGTACATCTCGTATCTGCGCAAGAAGATCGACCGCGGCCGGACGCCGATGATCCACACCCGGCGTGGGGCGGGGTACCTCATCAAGCCCGGCGAGTAGCCGGTCGAGCAGCCGGCAGGCAGTGCGGGCGGCGCTGGCGGCCGAGGCGGCGAGCGGGGACGAACGGAGGAGCGCGGGCGAGCGGAGGGACGGGCGAGCGGAAGCGCGGACGGGCGGACGGGCGGAAGAGCGTCGGCCCGTGGTCTCGGCGGCGGTGGGCCACGGCACGGGCCCGTGGCGGCGTAAAAGAGTTGTACGCCGTATGAGACGGACTTACGCTGTATAGCAATCATCCTCCTGTACGCCGTATAAGTCACCCGGGAGTCCGCATGGCGACTACCGCCGCCGAGCAGAACGGGCACGCACCGCCGAGCCGCCATCCGCAGCGCTGGCTGATCCTCGGCGTCATCTGCCTCGCCCAGCTCACCGTGCTGCTCGACAACACCGTCCTCAACGTCGCGATCCCCTCCCTCACCCGGGAGCTGGACGCGTCCACCGCCGATGTGCAGTGGATGATCAACGCCTACTCGCTCGTCCAGTCGGGCCTGCTGCTCACGGCGGGCAGCTCCGCCGACCGCTACGGCCGCAAGAGGATGCTGCTCGCCGGGCTCGCCCTCTTCGGCGTCGGTTCGCTGGTCGCCGGAATGGCGCAGTCGTCCGCGCAGCTGATCGCCGCGCGGGCCGGCATGGGCATCGGCGGCGCGCTGCTGATGACCACGACCCTCGCCGTCGTCGTCCAGATCTTCGACGAGGCCGAGCGGGTCAGGGCGATCGGCGTCTGGGCGACCGTCAACTCGCTCGGCTTCGCCGTCGGCCCGCTGATCGGCGGGGTGATGCTCGACCACTTCTGGTGGGGCGCGATCTTCCTGATCAACATCCCCGTCGCCGTTCTCGGCCTGGTCGCCGTGGCCCGGCTCGTCCCGGAGTCCAGGAACTCCCGGGGCGACCGCCCCGACCTGCTCGGCGCGCTGCTCTCCACGATCGGCATGGCGTCCGTCGTGTACGCGATCATCTCCGGGCCGGAGCACGGCTGGACGTCCGGCCGGGTGCTGCTGACCGCTCTCGTCGGGGTCGTCGTCCTCGCCGGGTTCGTGCTGTGGGAGCTGCGGATCCCGTACCCGATGCTGGACATGCACTTCTTCCGGGACCGGAAGTTCGTCGGGGCCGTCGCCGGCGCGATCCTGGTCGCCTTCGGGATGGGCGGCTCGCTCTTCCTGCTCACCCAGCAGCTCCAGTTCGTGCTCGGCTACGGGCCGCTGGAGGCCGGGTTGCGCACGGCTCCGCTGGCGCTGAGCGTCGTCGTGCTCAACCTCTCCGGGCTCGGCGCCCGGCTGGTGCCCAGGCTGGGCACGCCCGTCACCATCGCGGCCGGGATGAGCCTGCTGGCCGCGGGGCTGGCCGCGATCGCGCTGCTCGGCGGCGACGGCTACGGCGGCATGCTGTTGGGCCTGGTCGTGATGGGCGCGGGCATCGCGCTCGCCATGCCGGCCATGGCCAACGCGATCATGAGCGCCATTCCGCCGGAGAAGGCGGGCGTGGGCGCCGGGGTCAACGGCACGCTCGCCGAATTCGGCAACGGTCTGGGCGTCGCCGTCCTCGGTGCGGTGCTGAACTCGCGCTTCGCGTCGCTCGTGCCCGCCGCGGTGGGCGCCGCCTCGCTGCCCGTCGCGCTGGCCTCGGCCGCCGACGCGGGCGAACGGGCGCGGATCACCGACGCGTTCGCCTCGGGCCTGGAGGCCAGCCAGCTGGCCGGGGCGGTGGCGGTGCTGGCCGGCGGCCTGCTGGCGGCGGCGCTCCTGCGCCGCGCGGAACGGGACGAGTCCCCCCGGCCGGACTCCACCGAGCCCGCGGCGGCGGCATAGCATCAGGGCGGGGCGCGTCGGACGGCACGGGCCGTACGAGCCGTACGCATCGGCGTCCGCGGGGACGCGCGGGCGCGGGCGTTCCGCGCGGGCGCGTGCGGGCGTTCCGCGCGTGCGGGGCGGATCGGTGTGCCCCGCCGGCAAGACGAGGAGAGTGCGCCATGGTGTCCGCGGCCGACCGTGTGAAGAACCCCGCCAGGACCAGCGTGTGGCTGGACCGGGCGCCGTCGCGCACCCGCCGGGCGGATCAGCCGGCCGGTCTCGACCGGGAGCGGATCGTCGCCGCTTCGGTGCGGCTGCTGGACGCCGAGGGGCTCGGCAAGTTCTCCATGCGCCGCCTCGCCGCCGAGCTGGGCGTCACCGCCATGTCCCTCTACTGGTACGTGGACACCAAGGACGACCTGCTGGAACTGGCCCTCGACTCGGTCTACAGCGAGATCCGCCCCCCGAGCGAGGACGGCCACTGGCACGAGCGGCTCCGCGAACTCGCGACGCAGTACCGGGAGCTGATCGTCCGGCACGTCTGGGCCGCGGATCTCGCCGGGCACTTCCTGAACATCGGGCCGCACGCCCTGGCGATGTCGCGCGCCGTCCTGGACGTGATCCGGGCGACCGGCCTGCCGCTGGAACGTCAGGCCGGGGCGATCGCCGCGGTCTTCCAGTTCGTGTACGGGTTCGGCACCATCGAGGGCCACTTCGCGCAGCGCAGCGCGCAGGCGGAGATGAGCCAGGAGGAGTACTACCAGCAGGCCATGAGCGCGGTCCGCGGCCAGCCGCAGCTCGGTCAGGTGATCGAGTCCTCGGAGAAGGTGATGTCGGCCCGCGGCGGCGGCACGGTCGAGGAGATGCGCGACCGGGACTTCACCTACGCGCTCGACCTGATGATCACCGGCATCGAGGCGATGCGGGACCGGACCGGCGACCGATAGGGCGACCGGCGGGGCCGACCACCGGCCTCACCGGGGCCGACCACCGGCCTCACAAACCCCACCGGTCGCTGTCCCTACAAGCCCCCCGGCCCTACAAGCCCCACCGGCCCCGCAAGCCCCGCCGGCCCCGTCAGCTGCCGGGCGCCAGACGCGCCGGGAAGCCGCCGGTGGCCACCGGACCCCAGCGTTCCGGAGTGATCCGGATGATCGACTTCCCCTGCTTCACCATCGCCGCCCGGTACTCGTCCCAGTCCGGGTGCTCACCCGAGATGTTCCGGAAGTACTCGACGAGCGGCTCGACCGAGTCCGGGGAGTCGATCACCTCGGCCGAGCCGTCGACCTGCACCCACGGCCCGTTCCAGTCGTCGGAGAGGACGATCAGGCTGACCCGCGGGTCCCGCTTCGCGTTGCGGGTCTTGGCCCGTTCGGGGTAGGTCGAGACGACGATCCGGCCCGCGTCGTCGACCCCGCAGGTCAGCGGGGAGCCCTGGGGGCGGCCGTCGGACCGGGCGGTCAGCAGGATCGCCCGGTGCCTGGGCCGTACGAAGGCCAGCAGCCCGTCGAGGTCCACGGTGGTGTTCGTAGCGATGTGGGGTGCCATGTCCGCAGGTTACGACGGCAGTGACTCGCCCTGCACCGCCTGGATGTCCAGTTCCACCCGAAGGGTCGTGCCGATCGCCGCGATGCCCGCCTGCACCACCTGGTTGTAGTTCATGGCGAACTCCTCGCGCCGCAGCTCCGTCGTGGCGCTGAACGCCGCGCGCACCCCGCCCCACGGGTCCGGGCCGGTGCCCAGGTAGTTCAGGTTCAGGTCCACCGGGCGCTCGACGCCGTGCAGCGAGAGCACGCCGTGCACGGTCCAGCGGTCGGGGCCCGCCGGCTCCAGCCCGTGGGAGCGGTACGTGATCTCCGGGAAGCGGTCCACGTCCAGGAAGTCCGGCGAACGCAGGTGCTTGTCGCGCATGCCGTTGCCGGTGTCGATGCTCGCCGCGCCGATGACGGCGTCGACCCGGGAGCGATGGATCTCGTCCGCTATCTCGATCCGGCCGCTGAACTCGGTGAACCGCCCCCGCACGCTGGAGATCCCCAGGTGCTGCGCGACCGCGACGACCGAGGAGTGCGCCGGGTCCAGCGACCAGGCGCCCGGCGGCGGCAGCTCCACCCCGCCCTGCCGGGCCAGCACCACCGTGCCGGCCTCGACCCGCCCGCTCGCCGTGACGAGCGCGGTGGAGGCGGCCGGGGCGTACCCGACCGCGGTGACGATCACCGTGTACGCGCCGGCCGGCAGGGAGGTGTCCGTCCGCACCGTCCCGTCCTCGTCGGCGGTGGCCCGCAGCACCTGCGCGCCGGTCATGTCGGTGACCGTCACGACGGCGTGCTGGACCGCCCAGCCGTCCCGCGTCTGTACCTGTGCGCGAAGTCCCATCCCGTTCTCTCTCCTTGCTCAAGGACTCAGTGGCTCAGTGGCCCGGTGACTCGATGAGTCGGTGACTCGAAGAGTCGGGCCCCGGGGCGGGACCGGCCGGCCGTCCCCTGCCTGCCGTCCCCGCCGCCGGGGCCCATTTCCACTGGCCGGTACAGCGTCTCCGCTCGGGACGCCGATCCGCCAGGGGTCTGTGATTACTCGCCGGGGTGGGCGAGCTGGACGTCGTGGCCGTCGACGCCGGCGCCCGTCACGGTGAGCGCGCCCGCCACCGGGGGGTAGCCGGTCGCGATGAGCGAGTACTCGCCCGCGTCCAGGTCGGTGAAGGCGTACGCCCCGTCCTCTCCGGTCGTCGACGTGGCGACCACGTTGCCCGCCGCGTCGACCAGGGTGACCCGGGCGTCGGCCAGCGGGCGCCGGCCGGAACCGGCCCGCACGACGCCGCGCACCAGGGCGCCGGACTGCAGCGCGGCCTCGATCCGGGTGACGCCCTGGCCGCCGATCTCCACCGGCAGCGCCAGCGGACGGAACCCGGCCGCGTTCACCGCGACGGTCACCGGACCGGGGACCAGCTCACCGAAGGCGAACTCGCCGGTCTCGTCGGAGCTGCCGGTCGCCAGCACATCGCCGCGCACATCGGTGACGACGACCATGGCGCCCTCGATCGGCGCCGAGCTCTCGGCGGACCGCACGGACCCGGCCAGGCCGCTCGTGCCGGAGAGCAGGATGTCGTACGACAGCGGCTCGTCGCCGACGACCACGGTGGACGCCTGCGGCTGGAAGCCGTCGGCGGACGCGATCAGCACGTAGCTGCCGGTGCCCGGCGCGTCCAGCGCGTAGCTGCCGTCGGCCTGGGCGACGGAGCGCCCCAGCTGGCGGCCGGCCAGCGAGATCAGCGTGACGGCGGCCCGGGCGACGGGCGCGCCCTCCGCACCGCGCACCACACCGTGTACGGACGTCCCTCCCGCGGAGGCGGCCGGGGCCGCCGCGGTCTCCGGGACGGCCGAAGCCGGGACGGCCTGCGCCGCGTCGGCGGCCGTGGCCGCGACGGCCGCGGGGACCGGAGCCTGCTCGACGGCCGGGGCCTGGTCCGCGACCGGCGTCTCGTCCGTGACCGGGGAGGCGCCCGCCGCGTTCGACTTCAGCGCGACCTCCTTGATGAAGAGCGTGATCAGGAAGGCGAGCAGCGCGGCCGGCGCGGCGTACAGGAAGACGTCGGCGACACCGTGCCCGTAGGCGCTCTCCATGACCGTGCGGAACGGCGCGGGCAGCTTGTCCAGGTCGGGGATGCCCCCGCCGCCCGTGCCGCCGTGGCCCAGGGCCGCGCCCTCGGGGCCGAGCGCCTTGAGGCCGTCCTTGACGTAGTGGGTGACCCGGTTGCCCAGCACGGCGCCCAGCGCCGAGACGCCGACCGCACCGCCGAGGGAACGGAAGAAGGTGACGACGGAGCTGGCCGAGCCGAGGTCGGCCGGCGCGACCTGGTTCTGCGTGGCCAGCACCAGGTTCTGCATCATCATGCCGATGCCGAGACCCATGACGGCCATGTAGATCGCGATGTGCCAGTACGCCGTGTCGTAGCGGATGGTGCCCAGCAGACCGAGTCCGGCGGTGACCAGGGCGCCGCCGCTGACCAGCCATGCCTTCCAGCGGCCGGTCTTGGTGATGATCTGGCCGGAGACCGTCGAGGAGATGAACAGGCCGCCGATCATCGGGATCGTCATGACGCCGGACATCGTCGGCGACTTGCCGCGCGCCAGCTGGAAGTACTGGCTGAAGAACACCGTGCCCGCGAACATCGCGATGCCGACGAACAGCGAGGCCAGCGACGCCAGCGTGATGGTGCGGTTGCGGAAGAGGCGCAGCGGGATGATCGGCTCGCTGGCCCGGGTCTCGACGACGGCGAAGACCGCGCCGAGCGCGATGGAGCCGAGGACCATCACGGCGGTCTGCCAGGAGATCCAGTCGTACTTGTCGCCCGCGAAGGTCACCCAGATGAGCAGCAGCGACACGGCGGCGCTGATGAAGAACGCGCCCGCCCAGTCGACCTTGACCTCACGCTTCACGACCGGGAGCTTCAGCGTCTTCTGGAGCACGATCAGCGCGACGACGGCGAACGGGACACCGACGTAGAAGCACCAGCGCCAGCCCATCCAGCTGGTGTCGGTGATGACACCGCCCAGCAGCGGACCGCCGACGGTGGCGACGGCGAACACCGCGCCGATGTATCCGCTGTAACGGCCGCGCTCGCGCGGGGCGATCATCGCCGCCATCACGATCTGCGCGAGGGCGGAGAGACCGCCGGTGCCTATGCCCTGGACGACGCGGCAGGCGATCAGCATGCCGCTGCTGGTCGACAGACCGGCGACGACCGATCCCGCGACGAAGATGACGAGGGCTATCTGGACCAGCAGCTTCTTGCTGAACAGGTCCGCGAGCTTGCCCCACAGGGGGGTGGTGGCGGTCATCGCCAGCAGCGAGGCCGTGACGACCCAGGTGTAGGCGCTCTGGCCGCCGCCGAGGTCGGAGATGATGTGCGGCAGGGCGTTGGAGACGACCGTCGACGACAGGATCGCGACGAACATGCCGAGCATCAGCCCGGTCAGTGCTTCCATGATCTGCCGGTGTGTCATCGGCGCGCCGGACGAGGGATCGGGTGTTCCCCCGTGCTTGGCGTGGCCGCCCCGCACACCGGTCGGTGTGGTTGTAGCCATTGAGTTCCTTGTCTTTGCTTCTGTTACACAGGTGTACGGGTGTGCGAGACGGTGTCGCCGCCGGAGGGCCGCGTGCGGCACTCGCCGCTGTGCGTTCCGGGGACGCACCCGCCGGAGCCGCGACAGGCGAAACTGTCGCGCAGCCGGGCCAGGAGGCTGTTGAGCCGGCCGACGTCCTCGTCGGACCAGTCGGAGAGGTTGTGGGCGAACATCTCGGTGGTGCGGCGGTTCAGATCACTGAGCACGTCGCGCCCGGCCGGGGTCAGCCGCAGGATGCGGGACCGTTTGTCCGTCGGGTCCGAGGACCGTTCGATCCAGCCGTGCTCCGCCACATGAGCGACGTGCCGGCTGGTGACCGACATGTCGACGTCCAGCAGCTCGGCGAGCCTGCTGATCCGCATCTCGCCGTGCTGCCTGAGAAGGGCGAGCACGGCGGCGGAGCCGGCAGGGCATTCGGCGGGCAGGATGCGGGCGAGACCTCGCTTGACGGCCCCGACGGCACTGAGCTGTCGGGCCAGTTCCTCGTACTGACTCCGTGCGGCCACGGGACCCCCAGACATCTCACCGGTGCATCTTGTTGCTTAGGGCAACCATAAAAGCCGTTGGTTGCTGCAGGCAAACGAAAGTGGGCTTGCAGAAGTAAAGGAACGCAAAAGGCCGCGTCGGCCCCCGGTCAAACCCCCAGCGTGCGGGACGCGGCCCGGGACGGATGTGTCTCCCGCCACAGGAGACGCGTCGGAGGTGCGGTGGTGGGCGAGGTGGTGGGCGAGGCGCGCGGGGGCGTCGTGGGGCGTGCGAGGGGCGCGAGGGCGACCGGGCGCGGGGCGCGGCGGGGCGCTGTCCGTACGAGGCGCGAGGCTCGGAAGGCGCGGGGCCGTCGTGGGGCGTACGAGGGGCGCGAGGAGGGTCGGACGCGGGGCACGGCGGGGTGCTGCCCGTACGAGGCGCGAGGCTCGGAAGGCGCGGCGGGGCGCGTCGGCGGGCGTACGAGGGGGAGTGCGCCTCGACGACCGGAGGCGGAGGCGGTGGCCGGGGCCGGGATCGGGCGGTGTGTCTTACGCCACGGTCGGGCGCGCCGGGTGCCCGCTCCGGGGCCGCGCCGGGTGTCCGTTCCGAGGCGGGTTGCGTGATGTGTTCCGTGCTCGTCGCGGGGCGCCCTGCGGAACACGGTCCGGCGTCAGCTCGCTTCGGCGACCCGGGGGTTGGGCCGTAACGCCGAGTTCGCTAGGGTCCTGGCACATGGCACACAACCCCCACGCCCCCCAGGGCCCCGAGGGCAACCACGACCCGGCCGGCAGCACCCAGATGTTCCGCGCCTTCGTCGACGAGGGCGAGCCGCAGCGCCGGCAGCAGGCCGCCGCCCCGTCCGGACCGAAGACCGGGGTGATCGTCGCCGTCGTCGCGGTGATCGTCGTCCTCGCCGCGGTCGCCTGGCTCGCGCTCGGCTGACCGGCGCGCCGACCTCTCCCGCAACCCGTCCTCCGTACCCCGTCCTCCGTGTCCGGCCCGCCCGACCGGACCCCTTCACCGCCTCCGTGGGACTCCGCGTCTCCTCCATGAGGTCCCGTGAAGGGGCGCCTCGGCTCGGGGTCCTACGGCGAGGCGTCCGCGTCCTTCACCGCGGCGGTCACGTCCCGGGTCTCCACGTGCATTCCCAGCGGCACCCGCCAGGCGTCCACGCAGACGGTGTACGTCTTCGTCCGCGTCGCTCCCGCGCCGATCGGCGTCGGCAGCGGCGCGGACGACTCGATGGTCGCCCAGTCGACGCCCAGCCCGCCGATGACATGCGTGGCGAACGTGACGGTCCCCGCGCGGGCCGGCGACCCCCCGGTGTTGGTGAACTCCACGGTCACCTTCTCGCACCAGCGCTCGTCGGCCGCCGCCCGTTGCGGCGCGCCGACCGTCAGCACGGGCGGTCCGGGCGGTACGGAGGGACCGGGGGACGACGGGCCCGAGGGATCGCCGCCCGGGCCTCCCGCACCCCCGCCCGCGCCGCCCCCGGGACCGGTCCCGGGGGAGCCGCCCGTGCCGCCGCCCCGGCCGGTGCCGCCGTCCGCGCCGGCTCCGCCCGTGCCGGCCGGGGCCCCGTCGTGCCCGGCGCCCGCACCCCCGGTCCCCGCGGGGTTTCCGGTGCTTCCCGGCGCTCCGGCGCCCCCGGGAGGCGTCCCGGATCCGTTTCCGCCCGCCGCTCCCGTACCCGCCGTTCCCGTACCCGCGCCTCCGGGGCCGGTGGCGGAGGCGTCCGGTCCGGGTCCGCCGTCCGCGCCGCGCCGGTCCAGCGGCACCAGGGTCACCTTCCCCGACGGCGCCACCGCCCCGGACGGCGTCCGCTCCGTACCGGCCGCCCCCACCGCCACATAGGCCTCGCCCGCCGTCCCGCCGGCGCAGGCGGCCAGCGCGCCGCCCAGACACAGCACGGCCGCCGAGGCGGCGATCACGGTGCCCCGGCGGCCGGTCGAGTGGAGAGTCTGACGTCGCATCGCGCCAGTGTGGCTGACGATCCGTCAAATCGGAACCCTTGTGCCGCAGTGCGGCGGTCCATGGCGATCAGTCGGCGATGAGCCCTTCCCTGAGCTGGGCGAGCGTACGGGTCAGCAGGCGCGAGACGTGCATCTGCGAGATGCCGACCTCCTCGCCGATCTGCGACTGGGTCATGTTGGCGAAGAACCGCAGCATGATGATCTGGCGCTCGCGCGGCGGAAGCTTGGCCAGCAGCGGCTTGAGCGACTCGCGGTACTCGACGCCCTCCAGCGCCGTGTCCTCGTACCCCAGCCGGTCCGCGAGCGAGCCCTCGCCGCCGTCGTCCTCGGGCGAGGGGGAGTCCAGCGAGGAGGCGGTGTACGCGTTGCCGACGGCCAGGCCGTCGACCACGTCCTCCTCGGAGACCCCGAGCGCCTTGGCCAGCTCCGGCACCGTCGGCGAGCGGTCCAGCTTCTGGGCGAGCTCGTCGCTGGCCTTGGTCAGCGCGAGCCGCAGCTCCTGGAGGCGGCGCGGCACGCGCACCGACCACGAGGTGTCGCGGAAGAACCGCTTGATCTCGCCGACGACGGTCGGCATCGCGAACGTCGGGAACTCCACGCCGCGTTCGCAGTCGAACCGGTCGATCGCCTTGATCAGTCCGATGGTGCCGACCTGGACGATGTCCTCCATCGGCTCGTTGCGGCTGCGGAACCGCGCGGCGGCGTACCGCACCAGCGGGAGGTTGAGTTCGATGAGGGTGTCGCGTACGTAGGCACGCTCCGGGCTGTCCGTGCCGTCGGGGCCGGGGTCCAGCGCGGCGAGGCGCAGGAACAGGGAACGGGACAGCGTGCGAGTGTCGATGGCTTCCGGCGAGCTGACGGGCGCAACGGCTTCGGGTGCGCTCATCGTGAGCGTGAGCACCTTCGAGCTGCCCTGTTCTTCGGACATGCCACCCCCTTGAGGTCGCGGACGGTCGCGTCGAGCCGCGACCATCGGAGGAACGCGGCCTCCACCTGAATACCGGAGGCGGGGCCACGGCAAACGCGGTTTCCGCAGAATGTCACATGTCGGCAACGCGCTGTAGCGACAAGTCGACAAGTCTTGGTGGCGTATGCCCAGTTAACGGGGGGTGCGCTTCAAATCGGTTCGGACGAACCGGACTTCAAGGGCTCTACCCGATCCGGTTAGGCATCGATCCTGTTTGCGGATCGCAGGCGGGCAAAGCTACGGGCAAGAAGCCTTGACACATGCATCTGCGAGACGCCCAGTTCGGCGCTGATCTGCGACTGCGTCAGATTGTTGTAGTAGCGCAGCAGCAGGATGCGCTGTTCGCGCTCGGGCAGCTGTACGAGCAGATGGCGGACCAGGTCGCGGTGCTCGACGCCGGCGAGGGCCGGGTCCTCGTAGCCGAGCCGGTCCAGCAGGCCGGGCAGCCCGTCGCCCTCCTGGGCGGCCTCCAGCGACGTCGCGTGGTAGGAGCGGCCCGCCTCGATGCAGGCCAGCACCTCGTCCTCGGAGATCTTCAGGCGTTCGGCGATCTCGGCGGTGGTCGGCGACCTGCCGTGAGCGGTCGTCAGGTCCTCGGTGGCGCCGGTGACCTGCACCCAGAGCTCGTGCAGCCGGCGGGGGACGTGGACGGTGCGCACGTTGTCGCGGAAGTATCGTTTGATCTCGCCGACGACGGTCGGCATCGCGAACGTCGGGAACTGCACGCCGCGCTCGGGGTCGAAGCGGTCGATGGCGTTGATCAGCCCGATGGTGCCGACCTGGACGACGTCCTCCATCGGCTCGTTGCGGCTGCGGAACCGCGCGGCGGCGTACCGCACCAGCGGGAGGTTCGCCTCGATCAGCGCCGTACGCACCCGGTCGTGCTCCGGTGTGCCCGGCTCCAGGTCCTTGAGCTGTCCGAAGAGCACCTGGGTGAGCGCCCTGGTGTCCGCCCCCCTGCTCCTGGCGGGCGCCCCCGTCCCGCCGTCCCCCTCGGCCGGCGCGGCCGGCACGGTCCCGGCGGCGTCCCGCGCGGCCTCGGTGACGTCGGCGGACGGGGCGGTTCCGGCGGAATGGCGGGTCCCGGCGGGCGGAGTGTCTCCCCCGGTGGTCCGGGAGGGCTGTCCGGCCTGGATGTTCTGGACGGTCTGGGGAGGCACTTGAGGCGCTGTACTGGCCGGCACGGTGAGGCCACCCCTTTGCGGTCAACTTTGGTCAACTCATCCGTCAAAAGCGGTCATAGCATCACAAGACATGCCCACTGTGTGCAAGCACCGTGTGACGTCGTGTTGGGTTCAACGTGGTTTAAACGCGAGAAAGGCCCCTCACCCTGGTGGTGAGGGGCCCGGGGAACCGCGTGGAACCGGCGGAACAGGCGCGTCAGAACGGGTAGTCGGCGATCACCCAAGTGGCGAACTCGCGCCACTGACCGGCGGCGGCCTGATGGGCCGGATGCTCGATGTAGCGCTTCAGCGCGTCCTCGTCGGCGACGGCGGAGTTGATGGCGAAGTCGTACGCGATCGGCCGGTCGGTGACGTTCCAGGCGCACTCCCAGAACTCCAGCTCCGGGACCTTGCCGTCCAGCTCCTGGAACGCCTTCGCCGCGGCGACGACCCTCGGTTCGTTCCGGTCGACGCCGTCGTTCAGCTTGAACAGGACCAAATGGCGGATCATGGGGTTCACTCCTACTTCACGAGCTCGGACATGAAGTCGCCGATGCCCTGCGCGGCGCTGGAAACGCCTTCGAACCCTATCTGGACGAGATCCGCCGCCCGGGCCGGGGACGTGATGATCGTGTACAGCACGAAGACGACTATCACGTAGAGAGCTATCTTCTTCGCTTGCACCATCAGCCCCTGCCTCCCCTTCGGTCCCCTGTGCAGTCGGGCGATTGTATCCGCACGAATGGTCGCATCCGTCTGGATCTCAGCCCCGCGGCTCCGCCCGCCGCACGCGGCATTTAAGGACCAAGGACCCGGCGATCAAGGCCCTTCGTCGGCCCGCGGGCCCGCCTCCGAGGAGCAGGATGAACGTGAGCCCCCGGGAACCGGACAGGACCCCGAGGGGCGAGGAACGGGCCCTCAGCACGGGGTCCTCCCCGCGAGCCCCCCGTACCGCGGCGAGGACCCGAGGAGCCCGCTCTCATCGGGGGAAGCGGCTTGTCCCCCGATGCCGCTTCCCCCGACCCGAACCCGGGCCCAGCCCCGGCCGGCCGTCGACTTCCCCGGCCCGAACCCGGCCCGAACCCGGCCGGAAGCCCCGGAGACAGACGAACGCCCTCCCGGTCTGTGTTTCCACAGGTCGGGAGGGCGTCGATGGCGGTAGCGGAGGGATTTGAACCCTCGGTGAGTTTCCCCACACTCGCTTTCGAGGCGAGCTCCTTCGGCCGCTCGGACACGCTACCGAGAGAGAGCTTAGACCATGCCGGGCCGTGGAAAGAAATCGGTTCTCAGGGGGTGCGGAAGAAGGCCGTCAGCCGGTCCGCGCACTCCGGCTCCAGGACGCCCTGGACGACCTCCGGGCGGTGGTTGAGGCGGCGGTCGCGGACGACGTCCCAGAGGGAGCCGGCGGCGCCCGCCTTCTCGTCGCGCGCGCCGTAGACCACCCGGTCCACGCGGGACTGCACCAGTGCGCCCGCGCACATCGTGCACGGTTCCAGGGTGACCACCAGGGTGCAGCCGGACAGGCGCCATTCGCCGAGCGCGGCGGCCGCGCGGCGCAGGGCGATGATCTCGGCGTGGGCGGTCGGGTCGCCCGTCGCCTCGCGTTCGTTGTGGCCGACGGCCAGCAGCGCGCCGTCGGGTCCGAGCACGACGGCGCCGACCGGCACGTCGCCGGCCGCCGCCGCCAGGTCGGCCTCGGTCAGGGCGCGGCGCATGTGCGCCCGCCACGGGTCTCGTACGGGGTCGTGCGGGTCGTGCACCGGGGGGTGCGGCTCCGGCGTGCCGTGCGGGTGGGGAGGTTCGGTCACCCGCGGACCCTAACGGACGGTCTCCAGGACCTCGGCCGCACCCAGCGCGTCCGCGATCTCCGCCAGCGCGTCCGTGCGCAGCATCAGCAGTTCGGCCTCGGGCATGCCGAGGTCGGCCAGGATGGCGGTGTCCCCGAGCGGCCCGGCCGGTACGGCGTCGGCATCGAGCACGTCGTCGATGTCGTCGTTGTCGTTGGTTTCGTCGTTGTTTTCGGGGGTGGTGTCCGGTTCGCCGTCCTCGGTGTCGTCGAGGCCGACGAGTTCTTCGAGGGCGGCGATGGTGTCGTCGGCCCCGGGTTCGCGGCCGAGCAGTTCGTCGGTGAGCAGGATCTCCCCGTACGAGGACCGGGCGGCGGCGGTGGCGTCCGAGACGAAGATACGGGGGTCGTCCTCACCGTCCACCCGGAGGACGCCGAACCAGGCGTCCTCCTGCTCGATGAAGACGAGCACCGTGTCCTCGTCCGCCGATGCCTCACGGGCCAGGTCCGTCAGGTCGGACAGGGTCTCCACGTCGTCGAGTTCCGTATCGCTCGCTTCCCACCCGTCTTCGGTGCGCGCGAGCAGTGCGGCGAAGTACACCGTGACTCTCCCACTGGTCATAGGGGTGTCGGTCCGGCGGGAGGGCAGTCGGTGGCCCGGCTGTCCTGCGTCCCGCCCATCGGAATCGTGGCAGAAACAAGGGCTTGGCGAGAGGAGTTCGGCCGTTGCGTCGGCCATCAGTTCTCCTGGACGGGGCCACCAGGGGGACGGGGGACCGCCGTACGATCTACTGACGGGCTTCCGTGATCTGCCCGACGGGGATCTGCCCGACGGGCTTCCGGATCTCCCGGCGGGCTACCAGCGGAAGGTCCGCATCCTCATGGCCTGACGCATCCGGGCCGCCCGCGCCCGGCGCGGCTGGACCCGGTCGCGGAGCGCCTTGGCCTCGTGGAGCTCGCGCAGGAACTGGGCGCGGCGCCTGCGGCGGGCCGCTTCGGGGTCCTCGGGCTGTTCGGGGGACCGCGAGTCCTGCGGGGCGCGCCGGGACTGGGGGGTGGGAAGGTCCTGGGGTTCCCGTGGCTCCGGTGCGTCTGGTGTCTCTGTTGTCTCTGGTGAGTCCCGTGAGCCTCGCGAGCCCTGGGGATGCTGGGGTTCCCCTGGGTCCCGGGTGTTCCCCGGGGCCGGTGTGGCCGGGGCGTCCGGAGCGTTGGCGGCGTTCGGCGTGTTCGGCGCGGCCCGTGGGGCCGGTGCGTCCGGTCGGCCCGGTTCCGGTTGGTTCCGCTTGCGTCGTCCCGCGTCCGGCATCGGCTCATCACCCCAAGGCTGGGTCGGTGTGCAACCACCTTCCCCCCGAACGTGTGGTTGATGCCAGCGCAAGCGTGTGGCGGGCCCGGTTACTGTTGAGCCCATGCGGATCCACGTCGTCGACCATCCACTGGTCGCGCACAAGCTCACCACCCTGCGCGACAAGCGCACCGATTCCCCGACCTTCCGGCGGCTCGCCGACGAGCTGGTCACCCTGCTCGCCTACGAGGCCACCCGGGACGTGCGCACCGAGCAGGTCGACATCGAGACCCCGGTCACGTCGACGACCGGCGTGAAGCTGTCGCACCCGCGGCCGCTGGTCGTGCCGATCCTGCGGGCCGGCCTCGGCATGCTCGACGGCATGGTGCGGCTGCTGCCGACCGCCGAGGTGGGCTTCCTGGGCATGATCCGCAATGAGGAGACGCTCCAGGCGTCCACGTATGCGACGCGCATGCCGGAGGACCTCTCGGGCCGCCAGGTCTACGTGCTGGACCCGATGCTGGCGACCGGCGGCACCCTGGTCGCGGCCATCAAGGAGCTGATCAAGCGCGGGGCGGACGACGTCACCGCGGTCGTGCTGCTCGCGGCGCCCGAGGGCGTCGAGGTGATGGAGCGCGAGCTGGCCGGTACGCCGGTGACGGTGGTCACCGCCTCGGTCGACGAGCGGCTCAACGAGAGCGGCTACATCGTCCCGGGCCTCGGCGACGCGGGCGACCGGATGTACGGCACGGTCGACTAGTCCGACCGCAACGGCCGAACCGGGGCACCTGGGCCGGGTCCGCCTGGACCGGGTCCGCCTGGATCGACCAGTGCGACGGGGCCGGTCGGACTCGCCGGGCCGGGCGGGCCGGTCGGGACCGATCGGGTGAGCCTGACGTGGCTCCGGTTCTGCTCCGGGGTCGGCGCCGGTCCCGTCTCGGTCCGGGCCTCGACCCTGGTCTTGGGCCGGGTCTTCCAGCGGCCGTCAGCAGGAGGGCGCGGGGGACGGTTTCGTCAGGGCTTCGAGTGCCGCGGCGGCCGACCGGGGCGTGTTGAACGTCGTGAACTTCGTACCGAGAATCAGGTCGACGTCCGCCGTCTTGCGGGCGTCGGTCTTCGGAACGGCCCCTTCCAGCTGAGTGCCGAGCACCTGGAGCGCGCCGTTCGTGGCGGACGGGGCGCCCAGCAGCACTCCCGGTCCGGCCACCTTCTTGTCGTACTCCGCCGAGGCGTTCCCCACCTTGCCGATGGTGAAGCCGCGCTTCTTCAGTTCGTCCGCGGCCTGCTTGGCGAGGCCGCCGCGCGGCGTCGCGTTGTAGACGTTGACGGTGATCTTCGCGGGCCGGGGCAGCGCCTTCGCGGGCGTGGACGGCCCGGCCGCCGGGCAGTTCTTCTTGTGGTCGGCGGCCGTGGCCTTCTTGTCGCCGCCGGTGAAGACGTCGATGAGCTGCATCGTGCCCCAGCCGGCCAGCCCGAGGGCGACCACGGAGGCGGTGGCAGCGAGGATCAGTTTGCCGCGACGCCGGGGGCGGCGCATGCGCGGGTACTTGTCGCCCGTGATGCGGTACTTTCCGCCCATGCCGGGGGGTGTGAGCATGCTCATGGGCGCAGCGTAGTGCGGCCCGATGGGGATGCCTACTAAATGATCAACAGATCGCAGCCGTCCGAGTGCGAATGCACCCGAACGAGCGTGCAGATACGTCCGAACGCTCGCCCGAAGGGATCAGGCCCCACAGCCCTACGGCCCTTGGAGTCAGGTCCGCGGGGCCGGGCCCTTGGCCCCGGCCCGTCTTTCATGCCGTCAGGGGTGGGGCGGCGGGTCAGGTGCCGTCGCGGCCATGACACGGTGACCGTCGCGAAGGCTCGACGGACCGGCCGGGCTCATGGAGGGCCCCGGGAGGCCCGCGGGGCTCGCGCCGCCGAGCGAGGGTCCCGCCCCGTGCTCAGCCGAGTTCGAGCACCCGGGCGTGCAGGACCTGGCGTTGCTGAAGCGCGGCGCGGACCGCGCGGTGCAGCCCGTCCTCCAGATAGAGGTCGCCCTGCCACTTCACGACGTGCGCGAACAGGTCGCCGTAGAACGTCGAGTCCTCGGCCAGGAGGGTTTCGAGGTCCAGGTTGCCCTTGGTGGTCACCAGCTGATCGAGGCGGACCGGGCGCGGCGCGACGTCCGCCCACTGCCGGGTGCTTTCCCGGCCGTGGTCGGGATAAGGCCGCCCATTTCCGATGCGCTTGAAGATCACACGGAAAGCCTACCGGGCAGGAGCCTCCGGGCGCAGCCACGGGGCCGGACTCGCGCGCTCGCATGCCCACCACAAATGCGGGCATTCCGGAATTAGTGCCATGAGGGGTGACGGCGGCAGCACCGCCCGGGGCAGGGGTTCGGCCGCCGGAGGCGGCACGGACGAGAGTGCCCGTCCTGATTACGGGTGGTGGCGCGGGCACGGACTTGACGCCGGTCGCCGTCGCGGCGTCCCCGGGTCGGCGGACGCTACTTCTCGGCGGCGCGCTTCGCGGCCCTGGCCGCCTGCTTCGCCTGCTGCTTGAACGCGCGGACCTCGGCCAGCGACTCCGGTCCGGTGATGTCGGCGACCGACCGGTACGAGCCCTCCTCGCCGTACGGTCCGGCCGCCTCCCGCCAGCCCGCCGGCCGGACCCCGAACCGTTTGCCCAGCAGGGCCAGGAAGATCTGCGCCTTCCGAGTGCCGAACCCCGGCAGCGCGTTCAGCCGTTTCAGCAGCTCGGCCCCGGTGGCGGCGTCGTGCCACACCGCGCTCGCGTCGCCGTCGTACTCGTCCACCAGGTACTGGCACAGCTGCTGGACCCTCTTGGCCATCGAGCCCGGGTAGCGGTGCAGGGCGGGCTTCTCGGTGAAGAGCCCGACGAACGCCTCCGGGTCGTACGCGGCGATCTCATGGGCGTCCAGATCGACCCCGCCCATCCGGCCGGCCAGGGTGTACGGACCGGTGAAGGCCCACTCCATCGGTACCTGCTGGTCCAGCAGCATGCCGACCAGGGCGGCGAGCGGGCTGCGCGCGAGAAGCGCGTCCGCCTCGGGCTCCTGGGCGATCCGCAGGGTGACGGCCCCGTCTCTCTGGTTCTCGGTCATGCCTTCGATCATTCCGACGGCCGTGTGTCCCGGCCACTCCACCGGCCTTCGATGCGGCCGTTCGACGCCCGGACTTCCCGGCTGTCCCAGACACGCCACTTGTACGGGCCTCCGTGAGCGGGAGGTACGCGGGGACGAGTGCGGGGGCGTGTGCCGGGCCGTGCGCGCGGGGTTGTACGCGCTCGTCCGGGTGCCCGAAGGGGCAGCGGCGGGTGCCCGCAGCCGGCGGGGCGCGGCCTGGACGGGGCGCCGGGCCGTCATGAAGGTGGAGTGGTGGGGCCATCACGACGCGCCCGCGACCCGCGCGCGGCGCAGGGGAGTTGACGATGCACGCACAGGAATGGGACCGGGAGCACGACCACGGGCGGGAGGGGCACGCGCTCCGACCGGAACACGACGAGGCCGTGCCCGCGGCGAGGGCGTCCGAGGGCGCGGACGCGGTCGACGCCTCGCGCGTCTTCCGCGCGGCGGCCACCGGGCGGGCCGACGTGGTCGGAGCCGGTGGCATGAGCGTGCTCCAGCGGGCGGTCGGCAACAGTGCCGTGGGCTCGATGCTCCAGCGTCAGGAGAAACAGGGGGAGCGGGACGAGCAGGAGGAGCAGGAGGGGCAGAAGGCCCAGGGGGAGCAGGGGCGTTCGCCCGTGCACGATGTGATCTCGTCCGGCGGCGGGGCGCCCCTGGACACCGACACCCGCACGGACATGGAACGGCGCATGGGCGCGGACTTCTCCGACGTACGCGTGCACACCGGCACCGCCGCGCACGAGTCGGCGAAGAGCGTGGGGGCTCACGCGTACACCGTCGGCAACAACGTGGTGTTCCAGCGCGACGCGTACGATCCGTCCTCGTCGCGGGGCCGGACGACGCTGGCCCATGAGCTGACGCATGTCATCCAGCAGCGCAGCGGTCCGGTGGACGGCACGGAGACGCCGGGAGGCATCCGGGTGAGCGACCCGTCCGACCGGTTCGAACGGGAGGCCGTCGCCAACGCGGACCGGGTGCTGGCGGACCCCGCGCCGACGCCGGGAGCGGGGTCCGCACCGGATACGGCTCCCGCCCCGGCTCCCGCCCCGGCTCCGGCGCCGGCCCCGGCGGCCGCCGTTCAGCGCGCGGCGACGGAGGACGAGGACGAGGAACCCGCCGATGTGCAGGGCTCGTTCGTGCAGCGGGCGAAGGAGAAGACGGACGAGGAGGAAGAGGAGACGCCGCCCGCCTGACGGGACGTACGCCACCCGCCTGACCGGGCGTACTCCGTTCGTCCGGCGGGGCGTACTCCGCCCACCTGGCGGAGGCGTTTCGCGCTCGCGTTCGGCAGGACGCTCTCCGCTCGTCCGGCGGGGCGTACTTCCCTCGTCCGAGGGGGCGTTCCCCGCTCCCGTCCGTCCGCCTCGGGCGGCCGCTCGCGGGCGGTCCGTCAGCCCGCCGTGCCCGGGGCGTCCGCCGCGTCCGTGCGCATCGTGCCGCCGAGGAACAGCGACTCCGCGCATCGCGAGGGTGTCGGCGCGTTCACCGGCTTCCCCACCTTCCGGCAGTCGACGGTCATGGTGACCTTGCCGCCTGCGGGCACCAGGATCGGCGTGACGAAGTGGTAATCGGAGTCCCGGAAGTTCTCCAGCGCCAGCCGGAGCACGGGCGTGTCCCGGCCGGAGGAGACGACGAGCGTTCCCGCGTCGCCCTGCGGGTTCTGGACCACGATGTCCGTGAGCTGGAAGGTGTGCCCCTTGGGCACCTGGAGCGCCGTCGACGTGCTGGAGCCGCCGCCCACCGAGTCCCTGACCTGCACCTGCGCACTGGTCGGGGCCGCACCGCCCGTGCCGTCCCCGGCACCCGCCGAGGCACCGGCACCCGCCGAGGCACCGGTGCCGGCCGTGGCGCCCGTGCCGGACGAGCCCCCGTTCGCGTTCCCGTTCGTGTTGCCGTTCGCTCCGGCGTCCGCTCCGGCGTTCGCGCTTCCGGAGGAGGTCCCGGCACCGGTGTCCGTTCCGGCCGAGGCCCCCTGATCCGGGCTCCCGCTCTTGTCGGCCGCGGCGGCGGACCGGACCGCCTCCGGTGTGATCGCCTCCCTGGCCGCCGACTTCACCGCCGGCCGCAGCAGCGCGTACCAGAGCCCGACCAGCGCGATCAGCAGCACGGCCGCGGTGATCAGCGCCCGGGGCAGCCAGCGCGGCAGGATCGGTTCCTGCTGGTAGGAGCCGTCCAGGAGCACGGGGGTGGCCGGGTCCCGGCCCTCCGCCACCTCCGCGATGGCGACGACCTGGAAGGGGTGGGTGATCGGCGCACCGCGCCACATGCGCTTCGCCGGCCGTACCCACACCTTCGCGAACTCGGCCCGGCCCGGTTCGATCCGCAGGGTGTCCGAGCCGAACGAGACCCGGGCCCGTTCCGTGCCCGAGCGGGTCTCCAGCCGGACCGTGGCCGGCGTGTTCCCCCGGTTGTCGACGGCGATCTGGTGCCTGCCGCGCCAGGCGCCGTTCGATCCGCGCGGCACCAGCTCGGCGGTGGTCTCGGTGAAGGGCAGCACGGTCACCCGCCCCTCGGGCACCACCGTGTCGCCCTGCTCGCTGGTGGGCACCACCCGGATTCCGAAGGGCGTCTCGCCCGCGAGTACGGTGGAGTCGCGGGGCGGGCGGAGCATGAGCGAGACCGTACGGGAGTCGCCCGGGTACAGGGACAGCGTCGCCGGCTCCACACTCGACCAGGCGGCACACGCGCCGACCACCTCGAAGCGGTATTCCTCGACCGTGCTGCCGGAGTTGAGGATCCGCAGCGGGACGGCCGTTTCCTCGCCCGGTGCGGCAGAGACGGACGAATCGTCGAGGCTTGCCGTGAGACTCATAGGGCCGAACCGTAGGGTCGGGCCCGGGTCCGGGCACCGGCCGTTGAGGAACACATCAGGGCAGATTCCATGCCCGCGACGGCCGTTTTGTTTCCCTGTGGGTAAAGGCGGGCATCGTCTGACAGCCTCAAGACGAGCGAGACATACGAACAGCCGTGATGGTTGTGTTCGCCGTGGTGCCACCGGCTGTTGCCCAGGGGGAGCATTGCCATGGAGCGAACCACTGTCGCATTACGGGCCCAGGATCCGATCTCGCGGGCGGGCGTGGCGAGTCAGCTGCGCACCCGTCCGGAAGTCAGTGTGACGGACTGGTCCGAAGGAGACGTCTCACCCCAGATCGTGGTCGTCGTCGTGGATGCGGTCGACGACGAGGTGCTGACGATGCTGCGTCACATTCAACGCACCAGCACCGCGCGGACGGTGCTCGTGACCACGGACATCGACGAGCAGAAGCTGGTGAGCGCCGCGGAATGCGGTGTCGCCGGGGTGGTCCGGCGGTCCGAGGCGACTCCGGACCACCTGGTGCAGGTCATCGGGACGGTGGCGCGGGGCGAGGGGCATCTCCCTTCCGACCTGCTGGGACGGCTCCTCGAAGAGGTCGGCCGCCTTCAGGGGCAGGTGCTGGGACCGCGCGGCCTGCACTTCACCGGTCTCGCGGCGCGCGAGGTCGATGTTCTGCGACTGGTCGCGGAGGGGTACGACACCGCGGACATCGCGACGAAGCTGGCCTATTCCGAGCGCACGATCAAGAACGTGCTGCACTCGGTGATGACCCGGCTGCAACTGCGGAACCGGTCGCACGCGGTCGCGTACGCGATGCGCCAGGGGCTGATCTGAGCCGTCGGCTGCCCTGGCTGCCCTAAAGGGCACCGGGGGCTTCCCGTGGTTGTGGCTCACGTGCCGCTGCGGTGCGGAGGCCGGTACGCGACCGTGGCGCCCGGACGCCGATCGGCCGACGGTGGGGGAGGACTTCCGTGCGCTGGTTCCATCCACCGCGGTGGGCGACGCGGTCGCGGTCGCGGCTGCTGCCCAGTACGCGGACGGGGACGAGGACGGGGAAGCGGCCGGGGCCCGGGCAGACGCGGCCGGGGCACTCGTCGTCCGCAGCCGGCGCCTCGTTCGGCTCCGCGCCCGGTTCCGTGTCGGGTTCCGGGCCCGGCAAGGCGTTCGGCTCCGCGGCCGGTCCCGTGTCGGGCTCCGGGCCCGGTAACGCGCCTGGTTCCGTACCCGGCTACGCGGCCGTCTCCGGGCCCGCCTACCGGCACGGGCGTTCCGCGTCCCGCAGGACCCTCGCCGCGCTCCGTGTTCCGGCGCTGGTCCTGGCCCTGCTGGCCACCGGCATCGCGCCCGGCTCGGCTGTGAGCCCGGGAGCGCTCGCGGCGGGGGAGCCGAGGGTGGCGGAGCCCGAGCCCTGGGTCACCCCCGCCGTCTTCACCGACGCGGTCGATCCGGGCGGTTCCACAGGTGTGGACAAGCAGGTGATCACGCCCGCGATTCCGCCGCGTCCGGACGTGATCCTGCTGGTCGACGGCACGGGCAGCATGGAAGTCCCCATCCGGCGGGTGAAGGAGCGGATTCCCGAGATCACGAAGGCGATCCGCGACGAGCAGCAGGACTCCCGCTTCGCCGTGGCCACCTTCGGCGACCAGGAGGTCGACCCCGACGCCGGTTTCAAGGTGCTGCAAGGGCTGACCTACGACCTGGGCGAGGTGCAGACGGGCGTCGACCAGCTCAAGGCCGACATGGGCGGGTACAGCAAGGGCCCGTCCGAGGACTGGATCTACGCCCTGTGGAAGCTCGCCAACGGCGGTGACGGGAAGACCGTGTTCCGCCCCGACTCCAGCCCCGTCGTCGTGCTGGTGGGGGACGCCTCCAGCCACGAGCCCAGCAACGGGCGGTCGTTCAACGACGCGCGGTACGCCCTTGAGGACGCGGGGGCGCGCCTCATCGCCGTGGACCTGACCAGCGACAGGGGCGACGGCCTCAACGGAAACGGCCACCGGCCCCCGTACCACGACGACACGCACCCGCCGGACCAGGCCAGACGTCTGGTGACCGCCACCAACGGCCGGATGCTCGAAGACATCGAGGGCAACGACGTCGTCGACGCCATCATCGCCGGATTCAGCAATCTCCCCACCAACGTGGGCTACCGGCTGGACGACTGCGACCCGCATCTCTCCGTCAGCCTCGAACCGCCCACCCGGAGCGTCATCAGCGGCGACACCGCGCATTTCGCGGAGAACATCGACGTCTCCGCCGACGCGCCCCAGGGCGCGCGGCTCACCTGCACCGTCCAGTTCCTGATGGGCACCCAGGCGCCCGGCTCGGAAGCCATCGGACCGGCCGCTGCGGCCGACCCGGACTTCCAGGAACAGATCACCATCGACGTGAACGACATCGACGCCCCCGTCGTCACCGTGGACGACCTGATCGTCCGGGCCAAGGACGAGAAGGGCGCGCGCGTGACGTACACGGCCACCGCCGAGGACGCCACCGACGGAGCGCTCCCGGTGACCTGCACTCCGCCCTCGGGCTCGCTCTTCCCGGTCGGCGTCACCACGGTGACCTGCTCGGCCACCGATTCGGCGGGCAACACCGGCACGGACACGGCGCGAATCGAGGTCCTGGAGGCCCCCGTGCCGCCCTCGGCGGACGTGGCGGTGAAGGCCGACGTCCGTCCGGACCGCACCTACACCGGGCGTCCCGCCCGCGCCCGCTTCATCGTCACCAACGCGGGCCCGGACGCGGCGACGGGTGTGGTGATCGGCTCGACCTGGCCGAAGCCGCCGCGGGCGACGGACCGCGCCCTGGCCGCCCTCACCCGCTGCACGGCCGCCAAGCCGTGCACCATCCCGGCCGGCGGTCGCATCGAGGTGACGCAGACCGCGACGTACCGGGCAGCGGTCACCGGTGACGTACGGGCCACCGTGCGCGCCACGCTGCCCGACCGCCGGAAGGCGAACAACCGGGACACCGATCGACTGCGCGTGCTGAAGCCCTCGTTGACCGTCACTCCGCAGGTCGTCAAGCCGGGCCAGGTGGCGCTGGCGCGAGGCAAGGACTATCCGCCGGGGCAGCGCGTACGTTTCACGTGGAACATCGGGATCAACGCGGAGATGTCCGCCGTGATCGTGGGCCGCGACGGCACCTTCGAGGTCCAGATCCCCGTGCTGCGCAAGGACAAACTGGGCCCGCGCGAGCTCCGGGTGGACACCCGCGACATCGACCGGCTGCGGAAACCGGTCCTGGTGGTCCAACGGAACCTCCAGCCACCGGACTTCGCGGGGCGCGCATGAGAGACCCGGCATGAGAGAGCCGCGTATGCGCTCGGGCTGCTGTACAGGAGTGATCGGATGATCCACGAGGTCGACGACGTGCTGCGGTCCCTGATCAGGGCGGAGGTGCTCGAAGGCGGTCAGATCGCGGTGGTCTTCGACGCGCCCACCCGCGAGTGGGCGGCGAAGGTCAACGCCCCCATGGTCAACCTCTATCTCTACGACATCCGCGAGGACATGCGGCGACGCGAGCGCGGGCTGCACAACGAGTACGACGAGCGCGGCACCATCGTCGCGCGCCGCCGCCCGCCCCGCTTCTTCAAGCTCTCGTACCTGATCACGGCATGGACGAAGCGCCCGGAGGACGAACACCGGCTGCTCGCGTCCCTGCTCGGCTGCCTGCTGCGCTACGAGGCGCTGCCGCCGGAACGGCTGACGGGCACCCTGGCCGAGATCGGGGCCGCGGTGCCGATGTCGATCGCGCTGCCGCCGCCGGAGGACCGCTCGTTCGCCGATGTGTGGAGCGCGCTGGGCGGCGAGCTGAAGCCCTCGCTGGACCTGGTGGTCAGCGTGCCGGTGACGGCGTCGCCGAGTTATGTGGCCGGCCCGCCGGTGGGCGACGAGGGGGTGCAGGCCCGGTTCGGGGACATGCCGGAGCGGGACGAGCCGCCCTCGGAACCGATGCCGGGGCACGGCCGCCTCCCGGTGTACGGGGGCCGGCCGGGCAGGCCCGCCCGGCCGGCGCCGGACGACGTCCACCGGGGCGCCGGAGCGGAGCGCCGCCGCGGCCTCTCCCTCCGCATCACCGAGAACCGGGGCGCGCCCGGCGGGACGGTGCACGGGTCGGCCGGCACGGCGGCGGACGGGGGGCGCGTGGCGGGGAACGGGGAGGGCAGAGCGGGGGACGACGACGCGGAGGGCAGCGCGTCATGACGACCGAGGACGACGCGAACCTGCGCCATCTCCTCGCCCGCGCGGCCGCGGTGGAGCAGCGCGTCCGGCGCGCGGTGGAGGCCAGGCAGCTCACCGACCCGGACCCGGACAACGCCTTCCGCGGCCTCTACCTCACGGACGACGCCATCACGCGGCTGCTGGACTCGAAGGAGGCCCGCGCCTTCCCGTCCCCCGTCCCGGGTGACGGCGACGCGTACGACGACGTTCCGTACGAGGAGGTGCTGTACGCGGAGGGGCCGCACGAGGAGGCGTCGTACGCGGAGGGGCCGCACGCGGAGGCGCCGTACGCGGAGGCGCCGCACGGGGGCACCGCGTACGACGAGGCGGCGGTGAAACCGTCCCGGCTCGGCTCCCTGGCGGCGGAGTTCGGGCTCACCGCCCTCGACGTCGAGATCCTGCTCATCACGCTCGTCCCCGACCTGGACGACCGCTTCGAGGCGTTCTACGGCTACCTCAACGACGACGTCACCCGTCGCCGCCCCTCGATCGGCCTGGCCCTGGGCCTGTGCGGACTGTCGCCCGCCGATCGGGCGGCCCGCGGTCGGCTGTCGGCCCGGGGGCCGCTCCGGGAGGGCCGTCTGCTGCTGGTCGAGGACCTCGACCGCCCGTTCCTGAGCCGTGCGCTCCGCGTCCCCGACCGGGTGACCGCCCATCTGCTGGGCGACGACACCCCCGATCCCCGGCTGGCGGACCTTCTCGCCCCCTGGCACGCCGTACCGGGCGTCGGCGACCCCGCCCCGCTGGCGCGGGCCCTCGCCCAGGACGTCTCGCTGGTCTACCTCCGCGAGGAGCAGGGCGGCGCGGGCACCGCCTTCGCCGCCGCCGCGCTGACCGGCGCCGGCCACCGGGTCCTGGGCCTGGACCTGGCGAGGCTGGCCGAGGACCCGTCGCCCGCCGACGCGATCCGTTCCCTCGTCCGCGAGGCCCGGCTGACCGGCGCCGGGCTGGTCTGCGCCCCGCTCGACGCCGTCTCCCGCGACCACCCGGGGCTGCTCCGGCAGCTCACCGGCACGCCGGTCCCCGTGATCCTGGTGGGCCGGGTCCCCTGGGACGCGGCCTGGTCCGCCGCGCCGCCGCTCCTCCTGCCCGCCCCCCGAGTGACCCCCGTGACCCGGGCCGCGCTCTGGACCGACGCGTACGGCGAGGCGTCCGGCGCCCCCGTACCCGGCGCCGTGGACGTCGACCGGCTGCTGTCGCCGTTCCTCCTCACCCCGGAACAGACCACCCGCGCCGCCCGGGGCGCGGCCCAGGCCACCCGGCTGGCGGACGGCGCCCTCACCCCCGACCACGTACGCCACGGCGCCCGCGCCCAGAACGCGGCGGGCCTGGACCGGCTGGCCCGCCGCATCGAACCCTCCGTCACCTGGGACGACCTCGTCCTGCCACCGGACACCCACGCCCAGCTCCGCGAACTCACCGCCCGCGCCCGCCACCGCGACCGGGTCCTGGGCGAGTGGGGCATGCGCCCCGGCGGCGGCCGGGGCCGGGGGGTGTCGGCCCTCTTCGCGGGCGACTCCGGCACCGGGAAGACCATGTCCGCCGAGGTGATCGCCGCCGACCTGGGGCTCGACCTGTACACGGTCGACCTGGCCACGGTGATCGACAAATACGTGGGCGAGACGGAGAAGAACCTGGAGCGCATCTTCTCCGAGGCCGCGGGCGTGAACGGGGTCCTCCTCTTCGACGAGGCCGACGCGATCTTCGGCAAGCGCTCGGACGTGAAGGACGCCCACGACCGCTACGCGAACGTCGAGAGCGCGTATCTGCTCCAGCGCATGGAGTCCTTCAGCGGCCTGGCCATCCTCGCCACCAACCTCCGCGCCAACCTCGACGACGCCTTCACCCGCCGTCTCGACCTGGTCGTCGACTTCCCGGTCCCGGACCCCGGACAGCGCCTCGTCCTCTGGGAACGCTGCCTGGGGCCCGTACTCCCTCGTGACACCGGCCTCGATCTCGCCTTCTGCGCCGAGAACTTCGAACTGGCGGGCGGCAACATCCGTTCCATCGCCGTGACGGCCGCCTATCTGGCCGCGGACACGGGCGAACCGGTGACGATGCCGATGCTGATCCACGCCGTCCAGCGCGAGTACCAGAAACTGGGCCGCCTGACGCTGGCCTCGGAGTTCGGGCCGTACCTGGAGCTGCTGGGGTGAGACGCGGCGCCGGGGCGTCCGCTCCCGTGCCCTTGCGCGAGACGGGAGTTGTCGCCACCGTGGTCAGCACCGACCGGTGACCGGGCCGGCCGGTTCCTCAGGTGACGGGAGTCCGTGTGACCGCGACGTTTGTCCTGCCCCACGAACTGCACGGCGACGGTGCGCACAAGGTGATCGCGGTGCACGGCTGGCTGGCCGACCGTTCCGCCTACGCCCCGGTGCTGCCGGACCTGGACTTCGGCTCCTTCCAGTACGCGGTCGTGGACCTGCGCGGATACGGCGAGGCCAGGGGCGTGGACGGTGCGTACACCGCGGCCGAGGGGGCCGAGGACGTGCTCGCGCTGGCCGACCGGCTCGGCTGGGAACGGTTCTCGCTGATCGGCCACTCGATGGGCGGATCCGTCGCGCAGCGGGCGCTGGCCGCGGCGCCGCACCGGGTGCGCAGGCTCGTCGGGGTCTCGCCCGTCCCCGCGTCCGGCGTACCGTTCCCGCCCGAGCAGTGGGACCTCTTCGCGGGGGCGTCGCACGCGCCCGAGAACCGTCGGGTCATCCTCGACCTCACCACCGGGGGCCGCCGCCCGGCCGCCTGGCTGGACCGCATGGTGCGCCGTTCGCTCGAACGCAGCGACGCCGAGGCGTTCCGGACCTGGCTGGACTCCTGGGCGCGCGAGGACTTCCACGAACGGATCGAGGGCTCGCCCGTGCCGGCCCTGACGGTGGCCGGCGCACTGGACCCGGCGCTGTCCGCCGAGGTGCAGCGCGCCACCTGGATGCGCTGGTACCCGCGCGCCGAGCTGGTGGAGCTGCCGTCGTGCGGGCACTACGCGATGGACGAGGCTCCGCTCGACCTGATCCGCGTGGTCGAGGACTTCCTGCGGGCGGACGACCAGGCGGACGGCCGGGCCGATGGGCGGGACGGCGAGCGGGCCGACGGTCAGGCCGACGAGCGGATCGGCGGCCGGGGCGATGGGCGGGACGGTGGGCTGAACGACGGGCGGGGCGACGACCGGCCTGACGGCCGGGCCGATGGGCGGGCCGGTGGGCGGGCCGATGGGCGGGACGACGGGCTGGACGACGGGGCGACCGCGTGAGCGGGGGCGTTCCGGGGCCGTCGGCGCAGGTGCCCGTACCGGACGTCTTCGACCCCCGGCTCTACGCGCGGGGCGTCCCGCACGACCGCTACCGCCTTCTGCGCGACCACCATCCCGTGGCCTGGCAGGAGGAGCCGGAGATCCTCGGCTGGCCGGCCGGGCCCGGATTCTGGGCGGTCACCCGGTACGAGGACGCCGTCCGGGTCCTCAAGGACGCGTCGACGTACTCCTCGTACCTCGGCGCCACTCAGATCCGCGACCCGGACCCCGCCGACCTGCCGTTCATCCGCCGGATGATGCTCAACCAGGACCCGCCGCACCACCGCCGGCTGCGCACCCTCGTCAGCCGGGCCTTCACGCCCCGGCGCGTGGACCGCTTCGGGGCGACCGTCCGCGAGCGGGCGCGCTCCCTGTTCGACGCCGCGGTCGCCGAGGCCCGCGCCACCGACGGCACCTGCGATCTCGTCGCCCGGGTCACCGACGACTACGCCCTCCTCAACCTCACCGACCTGCTCGGCGTACCGGACGGCGACCGCGGCCTCCTCCTCCACTGGACCCGGCGTGTCATCGGCTACCAGGACCCCGACGAGGCCGGAACGCCGGCGACGGGTCCGGACGGCAGGCCGGTCGACCCTCGCTCCCCGGCGGCCCTGCGCGACATGTTCGACTACGCGCAGGAGCTCGCCGCCCACAAACGCCGGCATCCCGCCGACGACGTCATGACCTCCCTGGCCACGGACCCCGAACTCACCGGACCCGAGCTGGAGATGTTCTTCTTCCTGCTGGTCGTGGCGGGCAACGACACCGTACGCAGCGCGGCCCCGGGCGGCCTGCACCTCCTGGCCGAACACCCCGACGCCTACGCGCGACTGCGCGCGGGCGACGTGCGACTCGCCGCCGCCATCGACGAACTGCTCCGCCGCCACCCGCCGGTCCTGACCTTCCGCCGCACCGCCGCCCGCGACACCGAGCTGGCGGGCACCCTCATCCGGGCCGGCGACAAGGTGGTCGTCTTCCACGCCTCGGCCAACCACGACGAACGCGTCTTCCCCGACCCGTTCGCCCTGGACCTCGCCCGAACCCCCAACCCCCACCTCTCCTTCGGCGACGGCCCCCATGTCTGCCTCGGCGCCCACTTCGCCCGCCTGCAACTGGGGGCCCTGTACGAGGAGGCCTGCCGAGCCCTGCCGCCCGGCCCCCTCCGACTCGCCGGGCCGCCGGGACGCCTGGTGTCGAACTTCATCAACGGGATGAAGTCGCTCCGGGTGCGGGTGGCCGACTGCTGAGGGAGCCGGAAGGCAGGTCGAGGCTGGCAGGGTGCACATGGCGGCAGAATAAAGAAAGGGAAGTGTTAATGCTTTGCGATGGAATTCCTCATCATTTCCCAATCCTGTCGGTGCGCTTTCCTCCCTGTGGGTGCTTTAAGTGCGCAGACAGCAACGGGGGGGTCTGTCAAGGTGATCTCCGCGCCTTGTGAGTGTTGCCAATGCATAGGTGGAGGAGTCTTATCGAAGTCCTCTCGATATGCTGCAATGATCTTAATCTCTTCTTGGATCTCGGTTGCGTACAGAAGCCTGCCGTACGACTGGGCCGTCGTTACCCTGCCTCCTCCGATGTACGCGGCATAGAGAGTTCGCCAGGTCGGGTCTCGGTATTCGGCAACCAAGAAAAGTTCGGACCTTACCAGTTCTATCTTGGCGGCCATCCTCGCCAGTTGCTCTGGTGTCATCCCCATCGGCCTCCCGAAGCTAGGCGACAGGGGCGCGTCGTGTACTGAATGCCAGAATTTCATGCTGTCGCTCCTGAGGGCGTTCACGACTTCGTCGGACTCCGAACTGACCGCTCTATTTCCGGCCCAATCGAGGTCCAGGTATGAATTAAAGAATGTTACGGCCTCTTCCAAGGTTGTCACTGACTTGCACTCCTTCTTATGAAGAGGTGATCATCGGACTGAATGGGGATTGTGCTGCTCATTGGCGGCACATCGGATGCGGTGGACTTAAGGGTAAACTCGTAAATGACAGCCATGACGCGCCGCACCGGCGGATTCAAGAGTATGTTTATCAGTTTCTTGAGCTGAGCTTCGGAGTCGGGGTCGCCTGGCGTGTACCATTCCTGACTCTGAATGTTCCTCATGAAAACGTCTTTTAGTAGCTCTCCGAAAGTCACAGTCACTGTCAGATCCATCGCCACTTGGCCTCGCGTCAAGCTGTGAGTCTCGGCAAATGCCAGTACTTCGTTCGCTATGTCCGACTCTGCGTCTCCCATGATCTTTTTGTTGTAGTGATCACTGGCTGTTACTAGATTGAGCGCGTCACGGTATCCTGACCCCCCAAACCAGTCGGCAATTACGTGGGAACGGTTGAGGTTTTGATTCGGGATGAACCCCGGAGAATCTTGAGTCACTCCCCGCGGGTCGCCCGGTTCCTTGAGTCGTAAATCGACCCCCTTGACTTGCAGCTCCATTCCGCTTTTTAGATCTTCGGTGATCGTGAAGGTCTTTCCGGCAGCCGTTCGTACTGTGGTGACCCGCTTATCCGGGGTGCTTCTCGCCTCGTCCAGCGTGACGGATACGGGGCGGAAGTTTGTATGCTCGCGATCCTCTGCCGAGGGGGGGAACGGTTCGTATAACCCATAGGTCTCACGGTTGGCGCGAAATTTCATCGACCTGAGAATGGTGAGGGTTTCGGGTACGTCCCGAACGGCCTGTCTGCCCTGCTTCTTGAGCTCCTTCAGCGCTTCATTCCCAAGTAGAGTGATGAACTTTCTTCGTATGGGACTCTTGACCCCGAATACGTACCCCTCGAACGCTGCCGCTGTTATTTCGCGACTGTTCCCTTCGTAAAACTTCTTTTTTACGTCGCGTGCGGTGTCGTCTTGTTGGATATACTCCATTCCTTTGGTTTCGGTATTATCGAGTACACCCCTTTCCCATAGCTGACCTGATCCAGTCTTCGGTCGCTTTATTTGGTGCTCCCACCAGTGACTGTGGACCTTCTCCTTGAAGGCGGGGGCGAATTTGTTCAGCTGGCTCTTTATTTTTTCGATGTCGTTGTACTGCCCCAACGGGTGATCGCTCGCCTTCATGGAGAGCGAGAATCCAGCCCCTTTGCTAGTTGCTGTGAAGCCTTTTATCCATGTAAATTTTTTCTGCAGTCCTCGCAAGTCTGCAGTGACGACGTCTATTGGTGAATCCTTTTTGTTGTGGTTGGATATAATTCTCCTTGCTCGACGGAGGGCTTGAGGGAGTTCTCTGCGTTTTTTCTCCTGCGCCTTCTTGTCGTTGCCTTTCCCCTCTTCTGATTTTCCTTTAATTCTCGCCCAGAGTTTCTTTCCGGCTTTGGCGATGAATCCGACGATTTTGTCGATGGCGCGGTTGACCGGCCGGGCGACGGCGTGGAAGACGCTCTTGACCTTGTTGGCGAGGCTGCCGATGCCCAGCAGGGAGGCCAGGAAGCCGATGAGGAGAGGGACGCTGGCGGCGAGGGCGGTTTCGATGAGTTTGGGAACGCCGGCGGTGCCGCCGTCGGCGATGGCGATGACGGAGTCGAGGACGGCGTTGACGAATTCGATGATCTGGGCGCCCTGGTTCACGATGAACGTGACGATGTCGATGATTCCCTTGACCGCGCGGACGAAGGCGGAGGCGGGGTTGAGGAGGGAGATGATCCAGGTGATGCCGGCGATGATGACGGTGGGGATCAGGTAGCTGGTGAGTTTCTGGAGGATGGTGGCCTTGAGGTCGCCGGCCTCGGCCTGGATTTCCTTGACGGCGCCGGCGGGGCCTTCGGCGGCGAGTTTCTTCGCGACGGGGAGGGAGGTCTCGACGGCGGTGAGGGCCTGGTCGGGGATGCCCTTGCGGGTGATGCGGGCGCGGATGTTGGCCCAGGTCAGGCCCAGGAGTGAGCCGATGAGCTGGATGATGCCCTTGAGGTCGAAGCGCTGGGGGAGCGCGAGGCCGGCCTTGACGGCGGTGCCCAGGAGCCAGGAGACGACGCCGGTCCTGAGGTGGTCGGCGACGTTGGCGATGAAGAGCTGGAGTCCGGCGCCGACGGCGTGGACGAGGTTGCTCAGGAACCCGATGGGGTCCTTGATGATCTTCATGATCGCGGAGGCGGCCTTGGCGAGGATGCCGAGGAGGAGGTTCTTGAGCTCGTTGATCGTCTTGAGGACGCCGACGATGGCGTCCTTGGCCTTGTCGATCAGGCCCTTGTTGGCCTCCTGGAGTTTCTTGATCTCCTCGTCGATCTTGTTGAGGGCCGCGGTGTATTTCTGGGCGAGGTCCTGGACGAGCTGTTCGGATTTCTCGTTGACGGTCGATTCGAGGTCGTCGAACCTGCCCGCGAAGTCCTTGGCGGCGTCCTGGCCGAACTGGCGCAGGTCGGCGGGGAGTTTGTCGACCTCGGCCTTCAGCTCGCCGCGGCCCTTCGCGATGCGGGCCTTCGCGCGGCCGAGTTCGGTTCCGATGATGTCGGCGACCGAGGAGATGACCGTCCGCATGCGGGAGACGTAGAGCTTGCGGGCTTCCTGGTAGATGGTGTCGGCCTCCTTGGGGAGGCCGGCGAACTTGTCCTTGAGCCAGCGGGCCTTGCCTCTCAGGCCGGAGTAGCGCTTGTCCTTGTAGGCCTTCATGCGGCGTTCGTGGTCGGCGGTGAAGGCGTCCCGGGCGGCCTTCTCGCCGGCGGTGAACGCGGTGTCGACCTTCTTGTCCAGGCCGGACAGGGTCTCCTCGACGTCCTTCTTCGTCGCGTCGTAGACCTTCTGGAGCTTCGCGGTGGCCTCGGCGCGGCGTTTCTCGTCGCGTGACTTGGTGTCGCTCTTGCCGCCGTCGACCTGCTTTCCGGCGGCGGTGCGGGTCGCGGTCAGGGCGGTCATGGCCTGTGTCCCGGCAGCGGCCGCGCCGGCCTTGGCCGTGGAGAGCTGCTGGTTCTCGGCGGCCCTGCCCTTGGCGGGGGCCTTGGCGGAGTCCGCTTCGGCGGTCTTCTTCGCGGACAGGGCCTCGTCGAACGCGGGCTCGTTGCCCTTGGCGAGTTGTTCCTCGGTGACGTCGGCGTCCGCGAGGGCCTTGTCGTTGGCGGCGGGGCCCTGGGAGAAGTCGGTGACGGCGGCGGGCTGTCGGTCGGGGGCGGCGTCCGCGGCGGAGGGGGCGCCGGGGTTGGCGGGCGGTTGGTCCGGGGTCATCGGGGTGACGGGTTTGTCCTTGGCCGCCGCGGTGTCGGGCGGGGCCTTGGTCGCCGTCTCGATGTCCTTGGCGGAGGAGTCCTTGCCGGCGGAGACCTTTCCGTCGACCGTGGACTTGATCGCGTCGGCCTTGCCGGACTCGGCGAACTTGTCGGCGTCGTCGAGGTTCTTGGGCGCCTGGGAGGCGATCGCTTTGTCGACGGCCTCGATGAACGCCGCTTTGTCGAACTCGCCGGGCTTGGCGGTGTTCATCTTCTCGGCGTTCGCCGCCTTGCCCTGGGCCTGTTTGTCGTCGGGGGGCGCGACGGCGGCGTCCTGTGCGGACTTCGACTCCGCGGCGGCCGGGGCGTGGGCGGCCAGCCGGGTCTTCTTGGCCGCGACATCCGACTTCACGCGGCGGAAGCCGGGGGCCTGGGCGGGGGAGGGCTTGACGGGGGCGGTGTAGCGCTGGGCGACCAGGCGGGCGACGGCCGCGTTACCGGCCGCGCGTTGCAGCCGTTGCAGGCTGCGCGGATCAGGTCCGGGGGACGGCCGGTCCGCGGGCGGGCGCTGCGGAGGGGGAGCCGTCGTACGGGACACCGCCGTACCCGCCGGACCGGGCCTGGCGCGGGCAGCGGCAGCGGCCGGATCCCGCTCCGGAACCGCCTTCATCCACCCTCCCGGCCCACCGCTTCCCCGGCCCGTCGGTACGCGTCGCGCCCGGCCCTGCCGCCGTCCCAGGGTGTGCGGGCGGGGACATGCGTGCGCAGGGCGGGAGGGCGTGCGTCGGGGCAGCGCGCGGTCGTGCGCACGGGCGGGGACGTTGCCTGATCGGGCAGTGGCCGGTGCACGGGCGGGCGGCCGTGCGTCCGTTCCCGGTGATCGCGGCTGTCACCAGAATGGCGGGCGTTCCCCGGCCAAGGAGAAGCTCATATGCCGTCGTACCTGTCCCCGGGCGTCTACGTCGAGGAGATCGAGTCCGGGTCCCGGCCGATCGAAGGGGTGGGCACCTCGGTCGCCGCCTTCGTCGGCTTCGCGCGGAAGGGCCCGTTCGACGAGCCGACGCTGATCACCAACTGGAGCCAGTTCACGGCGACGTTCGGTGACTTCCTCGACGGCGCGTATCTGGCCACCGCCGTCCACGGGTTCTTCGCCAACGGCGGCGGCGTCTGCTATGTGGTGCGCGTCGGCGACGGCACCGAGCCGGCTCCGGAGGACGCGGACGAGGCGCCGGCCGCCGGGGCGCTGCCGCCGGGTTCGGAGTCGCGGCTCGGGCCGTACGCCGTGAAGCCGCGCCCCGGCGTGGTCGGCGAGATCACCGTGGAGGTCGCGGAGGCGGAGGGCGACGACCCGCCCTCCGATGTGTTCCGGCTGCTCGTGAAGCGGGACGGGCAGGTCGTGGAGACGTACCCGAACGTCACGACCAAGCGCAGCAAGGAGAACGTCGCCACCCGGGTCAACGCCGCCTCGGAGCTCATCGAGATACGGGAGCCGGGGCGCGGCGCCGCCCCCGCCGTCCCCGAGCCGCAGAGCGTGGTCCTGGCCCCCGCCGCGCCCGCGCCGGCCGGCAGCGGGGCGCTGACCCCCGAGGTGTACGTCGGCGATCCGGACCGCCGCACCGGGCTGGGCGGTCTGGAGGCCGTGGAGGAGGTCACCACGGTCGCGGTGCCGGATCTGATGAGCGCGTACGAGCGCGGGCTGCTGGACCTGGAGTCGGTCATCGCCGTGCAGCAGGGGCTGATCACCCACTGCGAGCTGATGGGCGACCGGGTCGCGATCCTCGATCCGCCGCCCGGGCTCTCCCCGCAGCAGGTCCGGGCCTGGCGCGGCGACCGGGCCAACTTCGACTCCAAGTACGCCACGCTCTACTACCCGTGGATCTCGGTCGCCGACGCGTCCTCCGGGCGGTCCCGGCTGGTGCCGCCGAGCGGCCACATCGCCGGGGTGTGGGCGCGCAACGACGACACGCGCGGGGTGCACAAGGCCCCCGCCAACGAGGTCGTACGGGGAGCGGTCGCGCTCCAGACGCAGCTGACCAAGGGGGAGCACGACCAGCTGAACCCGATCGGGGTGAACTGCGTCCGGTCGTTCCCCGGCCGCGGCATCCGGATCTGGGGCGCGCGCACCCTCGCCTCCGACCCGGCCTGGCGCTATCTGAACGTCCGGCGTCTCTTCAACTACCTGGAGGAGTCGATCCTCGCCGGTACCCAGTGGGTCGTCTTCGAGCCGAACGACGACGCCCTGTGGGCCCGCATCCGGCGCACCGTCTCGGCGTTCCTGGTCAACGAGTGGCGCAGGGGGGCGCTCTTCGGGCTCACCCCGGAGGAGGCGTTCTACGTCAAGTGCGACCGCGAGACCAACCCGCCGGAGAGCATCGACGCGGGCCAGGTCGTCTGCGAGATCGGAGTGGCGCCGGTCAGGCCCGCCGAGTTCGTCGTCTTCCGGCTCTCGCAGCTGAGCGAGGGCAGCGGCGGCGTCGACGAATGACCCGGCCCGGTCCATGACCGTCGGCCCGCGCGCACGGGGCGCGTCAGGTGCGTCAGGCGTCAGGTATGAGCCGTAGGAACGGCAGGAACGGCAGGAACGGCAGGAACGGCAGGAACGGCAAGAGCGGCAAGAGCGGCAAGAGCGGAAAAGGAGCCTGTTGTGCCACTTCCCGATCTCGACAGCACCGTCGGCGCGTCGTTCGGCCTCGAATTCGACAGCGTCGTCATCAAGCAGATCACCGAGGTCAGTGGTCTGAAGATGGAGCAGGACGTCATCGAGCTGAAGCAGAACACCGCCGACGGCCGCTACGCCATCAAGAAGCTCCCCGGCCGCCCGAAGGCCGGCGAGGTGACCGTGACCCGGGGCCTCACCGAGGACAACAGCTTCGAACGGTGGATCAAGGACTCCCGGTTCGGCCGGATGCCGACGGCCCGGCGCAACGGCGCGGTCATCGTGTACGACCACGAGGGCGTCGCCATCAAGCGCTACAAGCTCATCAACGCCTGGCCGAAGTCCCTGGAGATCGGCACCCTCAAGGCCGGGGACACCTCGGTGCTGACGGAGAAGCTCGCGATCACCTACGAGAGCATGGAAGTCGACTGATGATGCTGCGGCGTACGGCGCCGGCTCCCGCACCCGGGCCCGCTCCCGCTTCCCTGTCCGCGTCCGGGTCCGGCGCGGGCGGGGACGGCCCGGAACGGGCCGCGACCGGCCACGGCGGCGGCCACGGGAGTGGCGGTGGCAACGGCAGCGGTCACGGTGGCGGCCGACGGGACACCCTGCGCACCGAGTTCGCCTTCGAGCTGCCGCGCGGGTACGTCGACGACGCGGGCGTCGTGCACCGCACCGGAGTCATGCGGCTGGCCACGGCACGCGACGAACTCGTACCGCTGCGGGACGACCGGGTGCGCGAGAACTCCGCGTATCTCTCGGTCGTGCTCATCGCCCGGGTGGTCACCCGGATCGGCACGATCGACGACGTCCACCCCGGCGTCATCGAGGACCTCTTCGCCTCCGACCTGGCGTTCCTCCAGGACTTCTACCGGCGGATCAACGCCGAGGGGCACACCCGCGCCGCCGTCACCTGCCCGGCCTGCCAGGAGGAGTTCGCGGTGAACCTCGCCGGTGGCCGCCTGGGGGAATCGTGACGTACGCGACCGACCTGCTGTACGAGGAAGTCGCGTACCTGGCCTACCACTTCCACTGGCCGCTCGACGAGCTGCTGGATCTGGAACATCCGGAACGTCTGAGGTTCGTCGAGCAGGTCGCCCGTCTCAACGGGCGGTAGCGAGGAGCGCGGGGGAGGGGCGAAGAGTTCATGGGCCTGATGTCCTGGCTGCGCGACGGCGGCTCCCGGCTGCTCGGCGGCGGCCGCGCGGAGAGCGGCGCGCCGACCGGCGCGGGAGGTCCCGCCGTCGGGGCCGGAGCGAGGAGTCCGGGGGGTGGCGGGGGAGACGTCGTCCCGTTCACCGCCCCGCGTGAGCGCGTGGACCTGAGCGAACTCCCGCCGCTCCAAAGGACCGTGGCGGCCCAGGAGCTGGTCGTGGATCCGACCGGGTTCCAGGGGTCGCTCTCCACCCGGCGGGACGTCGCGCTCGGTACGCCGCTGGGCCATCTGGTCAGCCCGGACGCGCCCATGGGGCTCGTGCACGGGGTCACCGCCCCGGCTCCGGCGGAGCGGGGAGCCGCCGCCGTGCAGCGGTCGGCGGGCGCGCCGGGCGAGGCGTCGGGCGCGGTGCCGGGAGCGGTCTCGGCGGGGTTGCCGGTCCGGGGCGGGGCCTCGGCGCCGGTCGCGGCCGTCTCCGTCGGCGTGCCGGTGCTCGGGTCCGTCGGCGTGCAGCGGGCCATGGCCGGGCGGCCGGCGGCGATGACGTCCGCCGGGGACGAGAGCGCGGCCCGGCTGCCGGTGCGTCGTCTGGTGGGCGAGCAGTCGTTCGCGGCCGCGTCGGACGGTCACGGGGCGGCTTCCGGGCAGCCGGTCGCCGCCGCGTCCGCGCCGGAGTCCGGGGCCGGGGCCGTGTCCCCGTCCGGGCCGCCGCCCGTACAGCGTTCGGTGACGGGCCCGGCCGTGGACCGGCCCCGGCGCGCGCCCGGGCTGGGCGCGCCGCTGCCGGGGCTGCCGCCGACCGCGCAGCGCCGGCCCGCCGCCACGGACGCCGGGGTGGAGACCGGCTCCTCCCGGACACCCGTCGCCCGGAGCGCGGAGGACGTCGGCGGTTCCGGCGGTTCCGGTGGTTCCGGTGGTTCCGGTGGTTTTGACGGCTCGGACGGCTCAGACGGCTCCGGCGGCTTCGACGGCGTCCCCGGGGCGGCCACCGAATCCGGCGGTGCCGGGGCCCCCTCGGGCCCGGAGACGTCGCCGCCGTTCCCCGGGCCCGGGGAGGCCACGGCCCCGCTGCTGGGCGACGATCCGCTGCTCCCGGCTCCGGCGGCGGACCCCGTTCCGGCGTCCGGTACGGCGGTGCAGCGCCAGGCCGACCCGTCCGCCGGCGCGCCCCTGGCCCCGGCCGGTGCCGCCGGCCCGCTCGCGCCGCTGCTGGCCGACAGGCCGCTGGCGCCGTACGCCGGCCGGGGCGGTACCCCCGGCGGGCCCGCCCCGGCCGTCCAGCGTTCCGGCGCGCCCGACGCGTCCGGGGCCGGCGGCCTCGGGACGGCGACCGGTGTGCCGGGGCCGGAGGCGGCCGTACCGGTGCGCTGGACGTCCGCCGGGGAGGGCGGACCGGCGCGGACGGCGACGGTGGCTCCGGCGGCCCTCCCGGCCGTGGCGCCGGTGCAGCGCGCGGGGCCGCCGGGAGGCGTGCCCGGGAACGTGCCGGGGTCGCTTCCGTCGGCGCAGTCCTGGGTGCAGCGCCAGACGGCCGGCGGGCCGCCGGTGCCGCGTTCGGTGCCGGGCCCCGGCGCCCGTACCGCCTTCCCGGCGTCCTCCGGCGACACGTTCACCACGGCGGGTTCCGTCGCCGTGGCGGCGGGGGTGGCCCAGCGGATGGCGGACGGCAGCGTGGTGTTCGGGCCGCCGCCGTCCGCGTACTCGGCGCCGGTCGTCCAGCGCGAGACGGCGAGCGAGGAACCACCCCCTCCGGACCCGCCTCCCCCGGACCCGCCTTCCTCGGATCCGCCGCCTCCGGATCCGCCGCCTCCGGACCCGCCCCAGGAGCCCGGCCCGGAGCCCGGCCCCGACCCGCCCGGCGCCGCTCCCGGCGGCTCCGACCCGCCGGGAGCCCACGCCCCGGCCGCCGGGGCGCCGCCCGTCGTCACCGACGAACTGGTCCGCGCCCTGTATCCGCCGCTCAGCAGGCTCTTCAAGGCGGATCTGCGACTCGAACGCGAACGGGCCGGATTCCTCATCAACACCCGACGCTGACGGGCGGGCCGGGGGGGAGGGGACGGGGACCGGCGGCACGTACAGCGAGGCGCAGGAGACGAGACACGACGAACGGAACCGACCACGACCGATCACCACCCCACGGAACCGACACGACTCGGCGCAAACGACCGACGGCGACCCGCGAGACGGACGAGCGGCGGCGAACAGCGGCCGCGCCACAGGGAATTGAGAGGTACGTGCCATGGCCACCGCCCCGAACGACGACCCCGCCGTCAGCGTCTGCTTCGTCGTCACCATCGACGACATCGAACTGGGCTCGTTCAACACCTGCGACGGGCTGGGCTGCGAAGTCGTGCTGGAGACGCGGGAGGAGGGCGGGAACAACGGGCATGTGTGGCAGCTGCCGACCCGGCTGAAGTACTCCAACGTCAAGCTCTCCAGGCCGCTGACGAAGGAGACCGAGAAGGTCGCCCGCTGGTTCGCCGCCATGACGACCGGGTTCACCCGCAAGACCGCGCACATCGAGGCGCGGACCGGGGACGGGCAGAAGGTGGCCCAGTGGGGGCTGCTGGAGGTGGTGCCGGTCCGGTGGACCGGGCCCTCCTTCTCCCCGGAGTCGCCCAAGGTCGCGATGGAGACGATCGAGATCGCCCACCACGGCTATGTGATGGAGGGCTGAGAACCGTGAGCGGTGCGGGTCCCATCGCGTTCAGCGCCGCCGGCACGTCCGGGGCGTCGACCGCCGCGCGGGCAGGCGGCGGAGGCTCGGCCCGGCCCAAGCTGGAACACGCCTACCTGGAGCTGCGCACCCCGCCCTCCGGGGGCGGGCTCACCCCCGGCGCGCCCTGCGGGCGGATCGACTTCCAGTTCAACCCCAAGGAGCTGAGCCTCACCAAGGCCGCCTCCTGGAAACGGAGTCCGGCCAAGGGCGCCAAGAGTTCGGGCCCGCCCGAGTACCAGGGCTCGCAGCCCAGCAAGCTCACCGTCGAGATGTTCTTCGACGCGGGCGACACCCACGACACCCGGGTGGTGACGGCGGTGGAGCAGCTCTTCGCGTGCTGTGTGCCGACGAACGAGACGCGCCAGCAGCAGCGTTCGTCGCCGCCGTGGGTGGTGTTCCACTGGGGCGGGCTGACCGGGTTCCCCGGATACGTCAGCCAAGTACAGGCGAAGTACACCCTGTTCACCACGTCGGGCGTGCCGATCCGGGCCGTCTGCCAGGTGACGATGGAGGAGATCAGCGGCGAGACGCCGGGGCAGAACCCGACCTCGGGCGCCCTCGCGGCCCGCCGGGTCCACCGGCTCGGCGCGGGCGACTCGCTGCCGTCGCTGGCCCAGCGCGAGTACGGGGACCCGGCCGCCTGGCGGGTGATCGCGGAGGCGAACGGCATCGACGACCCGATGCGGCTGGCTCCGGGACGGCAGCTGCTGCTCCCCGCGCTGGACGAGCTGAAGCGCCTGGAGGAGGAACGGGAACGGGGCGGGGGGCGGTCCTGATGGCGCAGCCGGGTGTCTCGACCGCGCTGGTGGTGGAGTTCGGGGGCCGTCCGCTGCCGCCGAAGTTCGTGAACACGCTGGTCGAGGGGTACGTCGACGACAGCCGTACGCTCCCCGACCTGTTCCTGCTGCGCTTCCGGGACCCGGACCGGGTGCTGCTGGAACAGGCCGGGCTGAAGATCGGCACCGAGGCCCGGCTGCTGGCCCGCGCGGGCGGCGACACGGTCCCGAAGCCGCTGCTGAAGGGGGTGGTCACCGCCCTGGAGGTGGAACTCGACGAGACCGGCACCTTCACCGTCGTGCGCGGGCTCGACGAGTCGCACCGGCTGTTCCGGGGGCGGCGGGTGGCCAGCTACCAGAACATGACGCTCGCCGACGTCTGCGCCCAGGTCGCCCAGCGCGCCGGGCTGAAACCGGGGGACGTGGACGTGGCCGGGCCCGTCCTCGCGCACGTCGCCCAGCCCAACGTCACCGACTGGGAGTTCGTCGGCTCGCTGGCCCGGGAGGCGGGCGCCCAGGTGTACGTACGGGACGGGCGGCTGCACGTCACCCGGCCCGCGGAGGCGAGCGGCGCGCCCGACGCCTCCGCGCGGGCCGACCGCGACCCGCTGGTTCTGGAGATGGGCGGCAATCTGCTGCGCTGCCGGGCCGGGGTGTCGTCCGCCGAGCAGGTCTCCGAGGTCGAGGTGCGCGGCTGGGACGTCACCACCAAGCAGCCGCTCGTCGGGCGGGCGCCCGCCGGGAAGTCGGCGACGCTGGAGCTGGGGGTGAGCGCGGCGGACGTGACCGCGCCGTTCGGCGAGGCGCGCTTCGTGGTCACGGACGCGGCGTACGGGACGCAGGCCCAGGTGGACCAGGCGGCGAAGGCGCTGGCGGAGCGGATCGCCGGGTCGTTCGCGGAGCTGGAGGCGGTGATCCGGGGCAACCCGGAGGTGCGGGCGGGCAGCGCGGTGGCGCTCAACGCGGTGGGCGCGCCGTTCGAGGGGCGGTACACGGTCACCTCGTCCCGGCACGTCTTCGACCCGGTGCGCGGGTACGAGACCTGGCTCACGGTCTCCGGGCAGCAGGAGCGGTCGCTGTTCGGGCTGACCGGCGGCGGTCCGGGTTCCGGCGGGTCCGGGGCGGATCCCGGGGCCGGGTCGCGCTGCGCGGGGCTGGTCAACGCGACGGTCACGGACACCCAGGACCCGGAGGGCTCGGGCCGGGTGAAGGTGCGGTTCCCCTGGCTGTCGGACGAGTACGCGAGCGACTGGGCACGTACGGCGCAGTCCGGCGGGACCAGCGGCGGCGAGGCGTTCATCCCCGAGGTGGGGGACGAGGTGCTGGTCGGGTTCGAGCACGGGCTGCTGGACCGGCCGTACGTCCTCGCCGGTCTCTACAACGGGAAGGACCGGCCGTCGCAGGGCAGCGGGGCCGGGAGCGGCGGCGGGGCCGGCGGCGCGGGCGGGCCCGGGGGCGCCGGCGGTGGCGGCGGGCCGGGAGGCGCGGCGGCGGGCGGGGCCCCGGACACGTCCGGAGCCGGAGCGGGGACCTCCGGGACCTCGGGCTCCTCCGGGACCTCCGGCGGGGCCCCGGGCGCCGGATCCGGCTCCTCCGGCGGGACTCCGCTCGTCGACCCGACCAGCGGGGCCGTCAACCGCCGCTCGGTCGCCTCCAAGAGCGGCAACCAGCTGGAGATCCTGGACGGCGCGGACGGGCCGCAGGGCGTACGCCTGCTGACCGGCGACGGCAAGCTGAAGATCGACCTCGACCGCAGGGGCACCGTCATCGTGATCAACAGCGACGGCGGCGTGACCATCGAGGCCAAGCAGCAGGTGTCCATCAGGGCGGAACACGGCGTCCGGCTGGACGGCGGCCGGGGGACCGTCGAACTCAGCGGCGACAGCGTCACGTTGACCTCCCGGGGCGGAGTCCGGGTGGACGGCGGCAACGGCGGGGTCGACCTCTCCGCCGGCGGCACGGTGAACGTCCGCGGCGCGCAGGTCGCCGTCGACGGAACACAGCGCACCGACATCAGGGGCGGCGGCTCGCTGTCCATCAACGCGCCCCTGGTGAAGATCAATTGACGGGACGAGCGAGAGGAACGGACTGCCATGGCAGCAGGCGCGGCGGCAGCCGCACGGGTCGGCGACCCCACCGGGCACCCGGGCACGGTCGGGCCGCCCGGCGTCCCCTCCGTGCTCATCGGCGGGCTGCCCGCGGCCACGGTCGGCACCCCGCACCTGTGCGCCGCGCCGCCGCCCGCCGTGCACCCGCCGTCCGCGATCGTGCCGCCCGGCAGCACCACGGTGCTGATCGGCGGGCGGCCCGCCGCCCGGGTCGGGGATTTGGCGGGCTGCGGCGCGCCCGTCGTGTCCGGCTGCCCGACCGTGCTGATCGGGGGCTGATCGGCATGGGCCAGCAGTTCATCGGCGCGGGCTGGGCGTTCCCGCCGCGCACCGACGCCACCGGGTCCATCGCCCTGGTGCGCGGCGAGCACGAACTGGAGGAGTCGATCCGGCTGATCCTCTCGACCTCGCCGGGCGAGCGCCCCATGCGCCCGGAGTTCGGCTGCGCCGTCAACGACTACGTGTTCGCCCCGGCGGACGCCGGCACGGCCGGGCAGCTCGCGTACGAGGTGCGCCTGGCGCTGGACCGCTGGGAGCCCCGGATCGAGGTGACGGAGGTCGTCGTCCGCTTCGACGAGGCCGACGAAGGGGTGCTGTACATCGACATCGGTTACACCGTGCGCGGCGCCAACGACCCCCGGAACCTGGTCTTCCCGTTCTATGTGATCCCGGCGCACGAGGAGGTGGACGGCGCGTGATGACGCTGTCCGGTCCGCATCCGGAGGAGGTGGACGGCCGGTGACGCTGTCCAGCCCGCGTCTGGAGGCGGAGGAGGTGGACGGCGCGTGACGCTGCCCAGTCCGCATCTGGACGACCGCCGCTTCCAGGGCCTGGTCGACGAGGCGAAGCGGCTCGTCCAGCAACGCTGCCCCGAGTGGACCGACCACAACGTGTCCGACCCCGGAGTGACCCTCATCGAGGCGTTCGCGACCATGGTCGACCAGCTCGTCTACCGGGTGAACCGGGTACCGGAGAAGAACTACCTGACCTTCCTCGACCTGATCGGGGTGCGGCTGCACCCGCCCACCGCCGCCCGCACCGAGGTGACCTTCCGGCTCTCCGCGCCCCGTCCCGAACCGGTGCGGGTACGGGCCGGCACGGAGGTCGCGACCGTGCGCACCGAGACCGAGGAAGCGGTGGTGTTCACGACCACCCGCGAACTGGTCGTCACGCCCTGCGAGTTCGCGCACCTGGCGACCTGGCCGGCGTCCGGCGACGCCGCCGACCGCACCGAGGAGCTCGCGCTGGGCCGGGCCGTCCCCTGTTTCGGCCCCGCTCCCACGCCTGGCGACGCCCTCTATCTGGGCCTGTCGGCGGCCGTCCCGGCGGGCGTCGTCGTCCTCCGTCTGGACTGCGCGGTCGAGGGCGTCGGCGTCGACCCGCTGCGCCCGCCGCTGCTCTGGGAGGCGTGGGACGGCGCCGCCTGGACGGCCTGCGAGGTCGAGAAGGACGACACCGGCGGCTTCAACAAGTCCGGGGAGCTGATCCTGCACCTCCCGGAGGGCCACACCCCGGCCGTCGTGGTGCGCCGGACCGGCGGCTGGCTGCGCTGCCGGCTGGTGGAGGCCGCCCCCGGCCAGCCCACCTACATGGCGCCGCCGGTGCTGCGCGGGGTCACCGCGTTCACCATCGGCGCGACCGTCGGCGCGGAGCACGCCGAGACCGTGACCGACGAGGTGCTGGGCACGGCCGAGGGCGTGCCGGGGCAGACCTTCGCGGTGAGCCGCCCGCCGGTCGTGCCCGGCGACTTCGTCGTCGAGGTGTCCGATCCGGCGGGCGGCCCGCACGGCACGGAGTGGACCCGCGTCGACGACTTCGCGCACTCCGGCCCCGACGACCGGCACATCACCCTCGACCCCAACTCGGGCCGGGTGGAGTTCGGCCCGGCGGTGCGGGAACGGGACGGGTCCATCCGCTACTACGGGGCGGTCCCGCCGAAGGGCGCCGCCGTGCGCGTGCGCGCGTACCGCACCGGCGGCGGCCTGCGCGGCAATGTCGCCCGCTCCACGCTCCGGGTGCTGCGCGGCGCCATCCCGTACGTGGCCCGGGTGGAGAACCGGCGCCCCGCGCTCGGCGGTGTCGACGGCGAGACGGTGGAGAGCGCCCGGGTGCGCGGCCCGATGACCCTGCGGACCCTGCACCGGGCCGTCGTCCCGCACGACTACGAGCTGCTGGCGCGGGAGGTCGCCCCCGACGCTTCCCGGGTGCAGTGCGTCCCGGCCGGCGGCGACTCGGACGTGGAGGCGGGCGGGGTGCGGCTGCTCGTCGTACCGGCCGGGCGCAGCGACGAGCAGGGCCGCATCCGGTTCGACGAGCTGATCCCGCCCCAGCACACCCTGGCCCTGATCGCGGGCCATCTGGACGAGCGGCGGCCGATCGGGGCCCGGCTGGTGGTCGAGCCGCCCTACTACCAGGGGGTCACCGTGGTCGCCTCGGTCCAGGCCCGCAGGGGCGCGGCGCCGGAACGGGTGCGGGAGGAGGCGCTGGCCGCCCTCTACCGCTACTTCAACCCGCTCAGCGGCGGGCCGGGCGGCGACGGCTGGCCGTTCGGGCGGCCGATCCAGTCGGGCGAGGCGTTCGCCGTGCTGCAGCAGGTGGCGGGGGTGGACCTGGTGGAGGACGTCCGCCTCTTCCCCGCCGACCCGGTGACCGGACAGCGCGGCGAACCCACCGCCAAGATCGCCCTGGACCGGCACGCGCTGGTCTTCAGCTACGAGCACCAGCTCCGGGTACAGGAGGGCTGACCCCGTGCGCACCGCCGTGACCGGCCTGCCGACCCCGCACCCGCTGATCGACCAGCTCCCGGCCGTCTACCTGGAACAGGACTTCCTGCGGCGGTTCCTCGCCGCCCTCGACGAGGTGCTGGCCCCGGTCCTGCTGGCCATCGACAACCTGCCCGCCCACCTCGATGCGCGCAGCGCCCCGGAGGACTTCCTGTCCTGGCTGGCCCAGTGGGTCGCCGTCGAACCCCATGAGGACCACCCGGTCGAGCGGCGGCGCGCGGCGGTGCTGGGCGCGGTCGAGCGGCACAGCCGCCGGGGCACCCGGCGCGGGCTGGCGGAGGCGGTGCTCCTGGAGACCGGGATCGAACCGGACATCGTCGAGAGCGGCGGCACCGCCTGGTCGTCGACCCCGCACACCCGGTTCCCGGGCGGCCCCCGGCCCTGGGTGACGGTACGGCTCCGGGCCGAACGCCCGGAACTGGTCGACCGGGTACGGCTGGAGGAGCTGATCCGCACGGAGATACCGGCGCACGTCGGCTTCGACCTGGAGGTGTCGTGATCTGCGAGACGTGCGGCCAGAACAACCCGCCGGGCGCCCAGTTCTGCACGTCGTGCCAGGCGTTTCTGGAGTGGGAGGGTGGCTCGGGGGCCGGCGGCGCGGGTGGTTCGGCGGGCACGGGCGGTGCGGGTTCCGGGGGCGCGGGCGGTGAGGGTCCTTCCGCTTCCGGGACGGGGGCTGCTCCGCAGCCTCGCCCGCAGCCGCAGCCGCAGCCGCAGCCCATCCCTCAGCCGCAACCTCAGCCCCAGCGCATGTCTCGGCCTCGGCCCACGCCGGAGCCGATACCGCCGCCACCGGTCCCACAGGCCCCACCGGTCCTGCCGGTCCCACAGGCCCCGCCCTCGCCGTCCGCACCACCTCACACACCACCACCCGCACCACCTCCCACGTCACCGTCCGCACCACCTCCCACGTCACCGTCCGTCCCGCCCGTCGCCACGGCCGCGCCGCGGCGACCCGGGGACGAGCCGGACGCGCCCGTGCCGGGGCCCGAGGCGTTCCCCGACGTCCCGCCCGGGCCCGCCCCCGTATCCCCGGGGCCGCCGCCCGCCGCGCCCGTACGCTGCCCCAACTGCCGTACGGAGAACGCCCCGGACCGCACCCTGTGCGTCCGCTGCGCCCTGCTGCTGGACCCTGGGCCGCCGCCCGAGGTCCGGCCGCCCTGGTGGCGCCGGATCCTGCGAAGGCGACCGCGCCGGGCTCCCGTCGCCGGCACCCGGCCGAAGCGCCGGCTGTGGCGCCGCCCCGGCCTGGCGCTGCCGCTCGCGCTGGTCCTGGTGGCGTGCGGCGTCTGGTTCGCCCTGCCGCACCTGTCCAGCTGGCTCGGCCTCGCCAAGGACGAGACCGGGACGCCGGAGGCGGTGCCGCCCACCCGGTTCAGGGCCTCCAGCCGGGCCCCCGGGCATCCGGCGGGCGCCGCGTTCGACGGCTTCAACAACCGTTACTGGGCGCCCGCGGCGGCGGGACCCGACACCGGCGTGGGGCAGTACCTGGAGTGCGACTTCGACCAGCCGGTCCGGGTGCTGAAGCTGGTCGTCTTCTCCGGCACGTCCACGAAGATGGACGAGTTCCTCACCCAGGCGCGCCCGGCCCGGATCACCGTCCTGCTCACCTCCGCCGACGGCGACCAGGTCAGCAAGGCGATCAGGGTGAAGGACCAGCCCGGCCAGCAGACCTTCGACCTGCGCGGCTCCGAGGTCGTACGGGCCCGGCTCACCGTGGACACGACCTATGGGGCGGGCTCCGGGCGGCGGCTGGCCGTCGCCGAGGTCGAGTTCTTCGGCCGACGGTCCTGACCCGCGCCCACCGCCTCGCCCGGCCCCCACCACCTCGCCCCGGCCCCGCCGTCGTCGCCCCGGCCGGGCGCGAGCGGCGCCTCGCGCCAGCAGGTCCCGGCGCGACGCCGCTTGGCGCCACGTCGCGCCGCGCGGTGCTCCGACGCGCTACGTCGTGCGCAGTGCGACCAGGGCGTCCGCCCGGGAGAGCCCGCTCTCCTCGACCACCTCGCGCACGCTCTGCGCCTCGCGCACGAGCGCGAACCGCACCTGCCCCCCGGAGTCGGTCCGGTAGCCGTACACGGCGGGCCGGGGCAGGGAGTTGTAGGAGAAGTGCGAGGAGAAGTAGTACGCCCCGGTGTCGTACAGCGCCACCACGTCCCCCGGTTCCACGGCCGGGAGTTCGCGCCCGGTCGCGGTCAGGTCCCCGGCGAAGCAGCACGGGCCCGCGATGTCGACGACCTCGGCCGGGCCCTGCTTGGGGCGGCCCGCGGCGTCGAACACCCCGACGCGCAGCGGCCAGGCGTCGGGCATGAAGACGGTACGGGTCGCCACCTGGGCCCCGGCGTGCGTGACCGCGATCCGCCGCCCCCCGGCCGACTTGGTGTACTCGACGACCGTGCCGATGGTGCCGCTCTTGGCGAGCAGCGACCGGCCGAACTCGGTGACCAGGGTGTAGCGGCCGTCGAACAACCCGGGTGCGGCGCCGCAGAGTTCGGCCACGTAGTCCGCGTACGTCGGCCGGTCGTCCTCGTCGTCGAAGTTGACGGGCAGACCGCCGCCGATGTCGAGTCCGGTGATCCGGGCATGGCCGAGCTCCGCGTTGACGCGCTCGGCGAGTTCGTACGCGGCCCGCACGCCCCGGGCGATGAGCGGCAGCGGGCAGCCCTGGGAACCGACGTGGGCGTGCAGCCGGTTGAGCCACGGCCGCCGCGCGAAGGCGGCGATCACCGCGTCGACGGCCCCCGGATCGCGCAGCGCGACGCCGAACTTCGAGGTGGCGGTCGCGGTGCTCATCGCCCCGATGGCACCTGCGCCCACCTGGGGATTCACCCGCAGCCCGATGGGCCCGGAGGCCTCCCGTCCGGCGAGCAGGCGGTCGACGCGGGCCAGCTCCTGGAAGTTGTCCAGATTGATCGCGATCCCGTGGGCCAGGGCGAACTCCAGCTCCTCGACCGTCTTCGCCGGGCTGTCGAAGACCAGCCGGTCGTACGTGAACCCGGCCGCCAGTGCCTGTTCCAGCTCCCCGGGCGAGGCCACCTCGCAGCCCATTCCCGCGTCCGCGAGCAGCCGCAGCACCGGCACCAGGCCGCACGCCTTCGCCGCGAACGTGTGCTGCACCGCGGCCGGACCCTCGAACGCCTCGTTCAGCGCATCGACCGCGGCGAGCACGCCGTCGACGTCGAGCAGACCCACCAGCGGGGACCCCGGGCCGAGCAGACCGTCCTCGACGGCACGCGCCAGCGCGGCCTCACGGGCGGCGGCGCGGCGGGGGAAGGAACCGGAAGTCACACGAACCACACTCCAGACGTCGGGCGTGCGCGGCACGCTTCGGGCGGCCGACCGTTGCGCCCAGCTTCGGGGCGCGGCACCCGTCCCGTCTTCGTTCCGCCCGACCATGGATCGGTCGATTCGACGTCCGCCGCGACAGCGGAGCGATCTCGGCGACCGGGGCGTGCGCACGAGGTGTCGCGCACAGGGCCTCGTGCGGGCCCTCACCGGGGGCGCCGGGGCAGCCGCAGCCCGATGTCCGCGAGGAGCCGCACGGTGGGGTCGGCCAGGTCGACGCCGAACAGTTCGCGGGCCCGCCGCAGCCGGTACCGCAGGGTGTTCGCGTGCACGTTCAGGCGCCGGGCGGCCGCGCCGGTGTCGCCGAACGCCTCCAGATAGGCGGCCACCGACGCGCCGTAGGCGGAACCGTGCGTCCGGTCGTGCTCCGTCATCGCGTGCACGGGCCCCGACAGGGTCTCCCAGAGCGGCCCGATCCGGTCGAGCACCCGGAGCAGCGCCGTCTCGGGGAGTACCTCGTCGAACGCGGCGGCGGCCGACACCGCCGCCGCGGCCGGACGCCTCGCGGCCCGTTCCCGCAGCACCCGCACCACCGACTCCGCCGCCTCGCGTGACGCGGGCAGCCCCGCCAGGTCCCCGGCCAATGGACCGGCGCCCGCGAACACCGCGCCGCGCGGCACCGAGCGCGCCGTCGCCAGCAGCGCCCGCGCCGGGTCGGTCTCGCCGTCCCTCGCCGGGACCAGGACGTACAGCCGCCGCCCCGACCGCGCGGTCACGCAGCCCGGCCGGTACGCCGCCGCCTGCAGCGCGAGCACGTCCAGCGCCCGCTGCTCGGCCGCCTTCCCGAGAACGCCGACGCCCGCGGCCCCGGCCGCCCGCTCGCCGTACGCCTCCGCCCCGGCCGCCCCCGCGCCCTCGGCCGGAGACGCCGCCGCCCCGGCCGGGAAGGCCCCCGTGTCCTTTACCGGGTACGCCTCCGCCGGGAAGGCTCCTGCCGGGGAGGCCCCCGGGCCCTCCGCCAGGTATGCCTCCGCCGGGAAGGCCCCTGCCGGGAACGCCCCCGGGCCCTCCACCAGGTATGCCTCCGCGACCAGCACCGCGTAGGGCCGCCCCGGCGCCATCCCGATGTCGTGCGCGGCCCGCGCCGCGTCCGGCCCGCCCGCCAGCAGGGCGTGCACCGCCTCCTCCCGGGCGCGGGCCGCGGCCCGCCCCCAGGTCTGGTGGTGCGACAGATGGGGCACGGCCGCCCGCGCCGCCGTGCGCAGCGCCGCCGCCGCGCCCTCGGCGAGCGGCCTGCCGTCCCCGGCCGCCCAGAGCGAGCCGAGGACCTCCGAGCCGTGCCGGACCGCGATGGCCAGCCGCTCGGCGTAACGGTCGTCGGCCGGCAGGCGCACCACGTCGTCGGTGTTCCACAGGGCCCGGAAGAAGCCGCTGGCCCGCAGCTCGTCGACCCGCCACCGGGGCACCCGCTGGCCGAGGATGGTCAGCCGCCGCATCGGATCGGGCTCGTGGTCCATGCGCGAGTACGCGAGCACCCGGGACTGCGGATCCTCGATCGTGATTGCCCCGCCGACCAGGTCGGCCACCGTGTTGGCCAGTCCGGACAGATCGCCGAGCAGCAGCCCGCCCACCGCGTCCGCCCCGGCCGCTCCCGCCGGGGCGCTGTGGGCCAGCGCGGTGCGCAGCCGGCCCAGCACCTCCGTCCAGCCCTGCTCGGGCCGCCGGGTCAGCAGCGCGGTACGTCCGGCGCCCGCCGCCTCCAGCAACGCCGTACGAGGACCGCGGTGGCCCTGCCGCATCACCACGGCCGCGGCCCCGGCCCGCTCGGCCTCGCGCAGCACGTCGACCGCTTCCGGCGAGGCGACCTCCACGCCGACCACCAGCAGGATCAGCCCGGACGCCGCCCAGGTTCCGTCGTCCCGTTCCTCGCCGGGATCGTGCAGCACCACGTCGGCGACCGGCACGGCCGTGCCGCGCGGCGCCGCGACGACATCGAGCACACCGGGGGCGATCAGCCCGAGGATCTGCCCCAGCGACGGCCTGGCGTCACGCCCGTCGTCCGGTTCCTGCGCGTGCGTTGCCATGCGTCCATCATGGTCGGCCGGCCCGTCTCACCCGGTCCTTTCCCGCACCCCGTCGAACGCGATGTTCAGATGCCGGGGCCCGCGCAGCACGGCGTTGCGGCGGTACGGCGGCGGGTCCTCCACCAGGCGCGGGTTGTCGAGCCTGCGGGCCAGCTCGGTCAGCGCGATCTGGGCCTCCAGGCGGGCGAGGGGCGCGCCGAAGCAGATGTGGATGCCGCTGCCGAACCCGAGGTGCTGGTTGTCCTCGCGGCCGGGGTCGAAACGGTCCGGCTCGGCGAACCGCCGCGGGTCGCGGTTGCCGGCGGCCAGCACGAGCCAGACGGCGGAGCCCTTGGGGATGGTCGTGCCGCAGAGGTCGATGTCCGCCAGGGTGGTGCGCTGCGGCAGCAGCTGCACGGGCGGTTCGAAGCGCAGCAGTTCCTCCACGATCGGGGCGGCGAGCAGGGGATCGGCGCGCAGCCGTTCCAGCACCTCGGGGTTGCGCAGCAGGGTGAGCATCCCGTTGGTGATCAGGTTGACGGTGGTCTCGTGCCCGGCGATCAGCAGCAGGGAGGCGGTGGCGAGCACCTCCACGCGGCTCATCCGCCCGTCCGGGCCCTGCTGGTTGACCAGCGCGGAGAGCATGTCATCGCCGGGCGCGCCGCCGCGTTCGTCGATGAGCGCGGACAGGTACGCGCCCAGATCGGCGCGGGCCTGCTGGGTGATGCGGCGCCGCTCCCCGAGGTCCTGGTCCGGGTCCGGGTCGAGACCGGCGGCGATGGTGTCCGCCCAGGCGTGGAAGCGCGGCTCGTCCTCGCGCGGCACGCCCAGCAGCCGGCAGATCACGGTGACCGGGAAGGGGTACGAGAAGTCGTCGACGAGGTCGACCTGCCTCCGGTCCCCGAACCCGTCGATGAGCCCGGAGACGATCCCGGCCAGCTCGCCGCGCATGTCGTGGACGCGCCGGGGGCACTCCGGCGGCCCGAACGGCCGCGTCGTCATCCGGCGCAGCCGGTCGTGCTCGGGAGGATCGAGCCGGAGGAAGGAGGGCGGGAGCAGCGACGACTCCTCGTCCTGGACCAGGAACCCGGACGCGGCGGGGGAGAGGTTCCGGGCGTCCGAGCTGACCCGGGGATCGTGCAGCAGGCTCTTGATCTCCCAGTAGGTGCTGACGGCGAACAGGCCGTCTCCTCCCTGGGCGACCGGTGTTCTGCGCAGCTCGGCGTAGAGCGGATAGGGGTCGGCGCGATGGTCGTAGTCGAGGATCTGCCGCAGGAGGTCTTCTTGCGTCATGGTGGCGGTCCTTGGAAGCAGGGCGGTCCTTGGAAGAAGTCAGAAGAAGTCAGAAGAAGGAGGAACGGGAGGAACAGAAGGAACGGGAGGAACGGGAGGAACGGGAAGAACGGGAAGAACGAATCCCCGGAAACGGGACCCGTCCCGGTACGGACACGGGCCCCGGTACGGACACGGCCCCGGTCCGGACAGGCGCCCGTGTCCGCATCGGACAGGCGCCCCGAGCCCGCGCCGGACCGTTCTCAGGCCCGGGACGGGGTGAACGTGATCCGCTGGTCGGTCGGGGAGTAGCCGCTCACAGTGACGGACGGCCCGTGCGTGGGCAGGGAGGGGTCGGGGAACTCGGCCGGGACCGGCCGCAGTCCCTCGGGCCGGCGGTCCACCGAGGTGTACGGCGGCGGGAACGGGGCGGCCGACTCGATCTGCCGCCGGTAGAACTCCAGCCACTTCGTCTGGTCGAAGGTGACGGCCGCGATGACGCGGTCCTGGTACCCGTACACGCAGGTGAAACGGTGGTCGGCGAGCGACCCCTGGGCGACGACCACCTGCTCGCCCAGGGACGGGACCCCGACCGACTTGATGTTCACCCCGAACTGCGCGGACCAGAACGCCGGAACCCACAGGTGCGGGCGGCGCTCCGAACTGCTGCTGATCATGTTGTGCGCCGCGGTCTCGGCCTGCGCGACGGCGTTCCCCCAGTGTTCGAGGGAGAGGAACTGGTACCCGAAGAGCGCGTGCGGGGAGCGGGCGACGTCCCCGGCCACGAACACGTCGTCGGTCACGATGCCCCGTACGTCGAAGGCCCGGCACCCGGCGTCGCAGGCGATGCCGCGCGGGCCGGCGCCCAGCCCGGAACCGGCCAGCCATTCGGTGTTCCGCGAGGTGCCGAGCGAGACCACCGCGATGTCGGCGTCCACGGCGGAGCCGTCGGACAGATGGGCGCGCCGCAGGCGTCCCGCCGTGTCGCCCTCCAGGCCCGTGACCATGATCCCGCAGCGCAGGTCCACCCCGTGCTCGCGCTGCAACTCCGCGGCCACCCGGCCCACCACCCCGCCGAGCGCGCCCACCAGCGGCGTCGCGCCGCGTTCGGCCACCGTCACCGGCAGTCCGCGTTCGCGACAGGCCGACGCGATCTCCGAACCGGTGAACCCGGCGCCGATGACCAGCACCCGGCGCGGTGCCGCCGCCAGCCGCCGCCGCAACCGGGCCGCGTCCTCCCGGGTGCGCAGCACGAAGACCCCGTCCAGCCGGGCCTCCGTCGCGTTCGGCCAGGGCCGGGCGTGCACCCCGGTGGCGATCAGCAGACGGTCGTACGGCACCTCGTCCCCATCGGCCAGCCGCACCCGCCTGGCGGCCATGTCGAGGCCGGTGGCGGCGACCCCGAGCCGCCACCGCGCGTCGAGCGCCACCCGCCGGGGCAGCGCGGTGCGCTCGGCGGCGGCCCGGCCCAGCAGCACCTGCTTGGAGAGCGGCGGCCGGTCGTACGGTTCGTGCGGCTCGTCGCCGATCAGCGTCAGCGACCCGGCGAAGCCCTCCCGGCGCAGGGTCTCCGCGGCCCGGAGACCGGCCAGCGACGCACCGACGATCACGATGCGCCCCTCGCGCCTCAGCCACTCCAGCGACCTGTCACCGGACACCGGACAATCCCCCTCCCGCACCCGCCCCGGCCCCGGGCCCCGGGCCCGCCCCCGCCGGCGCGTCGTCGAGATCGTCCTCCACCAGGATCGCCTGCACCGGGCAGGCGGAGGCGGCACACAGCACCTGCCGCCGCTGCGACGCGTCGGCGTGCGGGTTGTAGAGCAGCGCCTCCTCGCCGTGGATGGTGAAGACATCGGGTGCCAGGAACGCGCACTGCGCGTACCCCTGGCACCGGTTGAGATCGACGACAAGCCTCATCAAGGGGCCGCCTTTCCGAGTAGGTACCCCCGCCTCAGCCTGGGAGCGCCCCCGCCGTTCCGCGAGCGATGACAGCCCGATGGAGTCAACGCCGACCGCGCGGGCGCAACCGCACGCACCCCACCTACCGCACCCCACCCACCGCACCCCATCCGCACACACCGTCCCCCGCCCCGCTGCTCCCCACCCCACCACTCCCGAACGCGCTGCGCGGCCGCCCGGAAACACACCGAATCCGGCGAGCCCGCGTCCCCAGGAAAATCTCCCGGCCGCGCCGAAAAGGTCGCGCCAAGCCCTTGACTCCCCGGAAAACGGGAGGAAACTTGTCAATACACCAGAAAACCAGAGCGAGCCGCAACGTCGACGAAGACGTTCGCCGATACGCGTGACTCACTTGTTGGCTCTGGCCAGGCCCCCGGCAGGTCCACTTGATTCCGGAGTTCTCGACGACGGTCGAAGCCCACGGTACGAGAAGGACTACCGGGGACTGCTTATGTCTGGGGTTTTCTGGGGGAGGGGTGTTTCCGCTTCCATGCGCAAGGCCCTGGAACCGCGACTCGCCGGGTCGGGCTCCGGCGCGCCTTTAATTCGCGACTGATTCGTATCCATGTTCGAATCCCCGATGTGGCGCGCGGCCTGGACGGCTCCCGACCGGCCCGAATTGGCCGGGTCGGCCACACCTCGTGGCGGGATCTATGTGCGCGCAAAGAAGAGGAAACAGGAAACATCCACTTACCCGGGTGGGAGCGCGGAATGACGTGCCAGACTCGTCGCCGTGAGCGCCGGACGCCGATGTGCGGAGGCTCATCCGACCTTGGGGAAGGGGAGGTTGATGGATTTTCCTTTACGTTTCGGAGCGGAGTTGCGGCGGCTGCGTCAGGACGCGGGCATGACGCTGCAGGTATTCGCGGACGCTGTGAACTACAGCAAAAGCCATCTCTGCAAGATCGAACGCGGTGACAAACGGCCGACGATGGATCTGGCGCGGCGGTGCGACATCCTTTTCGCGACGGACGGACGGCTGCAACGCATGGTGCGTCCGGGGCGGGGACGGGCGGCCGAACCCGGCGGGCCCGTCGTGCCGCGACGCGAGGTGATCGCCACCGGGGTCGGATCGCTGCTGGCCGTCACGCTGACCGGTTCGGGGAAGGACCCGACCGGGCAGGGAAGGATCCCGTCCGTTTCCGGCGGGGACGGTTTCGCCGACGAGGCTGCGCCGTCCACGATCGCGCTGTTCCGCGACCAGATGCAGCAGATGCGGCAGCTGGGTCAGAGCGTCGCCCCCGGCACGCTGCTCCCGGTACTGCGCACACAGACGGCGACGGTGATCGATCTCGCCGCCCGGGCCTCGGGCGCCACCCGGGCCGGCCTGATGGTCATCGCGGCCCGCTTCGCCGAATACACCGGATGGATGGCCCAGGAGGCGGGTGACGAGGAGGCGGCCCTCGGCTGGACGGACGACGCCGTGGAACTGGCCAGGGCCGGAGGCGACGAACAACTCGCGGACTACGCCCTGGTCCGCCGGGCGCTCGTCACCTTCTACAACGGCGACGCGGTCGCGACGGTCGGCCTCGCGCGACAGGCCCAGCGAAGCGCCCTGCCGCCCCGGATCCGGGGGCTGGCCGCCCAACGGGAGGCACAGGGACATGCCCTCGCCGGTGACGAGAAGGCGTGCCTGCGCGGACTGGAACGGGCACGCGCCCTCCTCGACGAGGCGGAGCAGCCGCCCGACACCCCCATGCTCGGCACCACCCACCTGACCGACCCGGTGTCCATGGTCACCGGATGGTGTCTCCACGACCTGGGGCGGCCCCGGGAGGCGGCCGCCGTGCTGGACCGGGAATGCCGGCGCATCCCGCCCCACGCCCTGCGCACCCGCACCCGGTACGGGCTTCGCAGCGCCCTGGCCCATGCCGCCTCGGGCGAGATCGAGCGGTCCTGCGAGGTCGCCCGCGAACTGCTGCATCTCACGAACATCGCCCCGTCCGCCACCGTGCGGTCGGATGTGCGCAAGCTCGACCGGGAGCTGTCCCGGTTCCGTACGAATCCCGAGGTGCGGGAACTCCGGCCTGCGCTGGTGCATGCGCTGAGCGCCAACTGACCTGCTGTCCCACCTCGTTGTACGCGTCGCACCGCAGCGCGTACCCCGCCGGGAGCGGGCGATCCATCGCGCCGTGCCGCGCCGTCATGGAAGCGGCTGCGCGCTGCCCGAAAACCCTCCGTGTGCGCCCCGCGCACAGGGAGATCGACCCGCGCGGGGGAAATGCCCCGGACGCAGGCAAAGGCCCTGCGCGTAGGGGAAGACCCCGCGCGTAGTCAAAGGCCCGCGTCCGCGAAGCCGCCCGTTTTCGGAAACCCGCACGCCGATGCCCGCCGGGACCGGGCCGTCATCGAACGGCCGGGGCGGTGCGCCCTCCAGCCACCTCGTCGACACCGAATGAACGCGCCGAAGGAGATTCCGCCATGCCTCTGATCTTTGTGAACTACCGCACCCAAGACGCGCCGGAGGCCGCCACACTCATCGAGCGGGAGCTCTCCCGGATTTTCGGCGGCGACAACGTCTTCCGTGCGAGCAAGTCCATCGGCCCCGGCAGCCGTTTCCCGCAGAAAATCCTCACCGCCGTCCGTCGCAGCCACGTGCTGCTGGCGGTCATCGGTCCTCGGTGGCTGGAGGCGCGCACGGCCGACGGCCGTGGCGCCGTGGACGACCCGGACGACTGGACCTGCCGGGAGATCCGGGAGGCGTTCGAATCGGGAGCGGTCGTCATCCCGGTCCTCGTCGCCCGGGCGGAACGGCTCCGGGCCGCAGACCTCCCGCCGGAGCTCGGCGTCCTCGCGGAGTGCCAGTACCGCCGCTTCGACCACCGCAGCGCCGACGCCGACCTCTCCCGGCTGGCCGACGACCTCATCGGTCTGCTGCCCGAACTCGCCGAGGCGGCAGAGAAGAACGGCTACCTGTCGAAGAGGTCGGGGACGCCGGAAGCCCGGGACGGCGGCGGCCGGACGGCCGAGGAGCGGGACGGCGGGGCCGCCCGGCTGCGCGCGGGAGTGATCAACCACCACCAGCGCGGCGGCATCGGCAACCTCAACGGCGATCTGGGGACGTTCGTCAGCGAGCCGCAGGGCACCGTCCACACCGGAAGCGGACACGTCTACCAGGGGTCCGAGCAGCGATTCGGCCCGAGCTTCACCGGCGACGCGATGGACGTCAACTACGTGGCCGACAACCACGGGACCATGCGACAGCAGTCGAACCGGGGTGAGCGGCCGGCGGACGGGGACCGATGACCGACACCAACCGCACACGGGTCTACGACCCACGAGGACCGGTGCACGGCGGCAGCGGCGACCAGTACATCGCTTGGTTCGTCGGCGGGGAAGAACGCCGGTCCAGGTCCGGACCCGCGCGGATGCGGATTCAGCAGGAGTACCGTCCCCACCTGACCCGGTGCTTCGTCCCTCCGCGCCACTACGGCCGCGCCGCCGACGCGCTGGGGCGTGCCGGAGCGGTGGTCCTGCTCGACGGCCCTGCCGGGATCGGCAAACGGGCGGCCGCGACGATGCTCCTGAGGGACGCGTCGGTCGACGGCACCTCGATCGAGGTGCTTTCCCTCTCCCCGGAGGAGGACGGCCTCGACACATCGGCCGACGACCGCTATCTGCTGGACCTGTCCAACGTGGCCGACGAGCACTATCCGGCCGCGGAGCGCACCCTGATGCGCTACAGGTCGAGCGTCGAGCAGAGCGGTGCCCGAATGGTGGCCGTGCTTCCGGTCGGCCTGGAGTGGATGCGCGACCCGGAACTGGACCCTCTGGTCGTCCGACTCGAACGGCCGCCCGCACGTTACGTCTTCAGCCGGCATCTGCGGGCGCAGCACCTGGTCTTCGCCCCGGACGAGCTGGGAACCGACGGGCTCACCCGTATGTTCGCCACCGCGCCCATGAGCGAACTGGCCCGCCTGGCCGGGCTGATCGCGCAGGCACGGGACAGCCACCGCTACGGCACGAGCTTCGTGGAGTGGCGGGACAAGGCCCTGGAGGCCGCGACCAAGTGGTCCGACGAGGTGGCCAAGCAGCTGACGGAGCACCGGAGTGTGCCGGAACGCTCCCTGCTGCTGGCCGCGGCCATGGTCGAAGGGGCGTCGGCGGAGGCCGTGCACGGTGCCGCCGAACGACTGCTGGACGTGCTCGACCACCAGCGGGAGGACACGCCCAGGCTGGGGCAGGCCGACCTCGGTGAGCGCCTGAAGGCGCTGTCCGTCGAGCGAGGGGACGACGGCAGGGTCGGCTTCACCAGGTTCGCCTACGGCGGCACGGTCCGACGGCACTTCTGGGAGAACTTCCCCGACGTCCGGCCGGATTTCTGCGACTGGGTGGGCCGGTGCGTGGAACTCCCCGAACTCGGGGCCGAGGACCGGGCGCGGCTGGTCGGCAGGTTCGCGGAGCGGGCGCTCGCCGCGGACCGCCCCGGTGATCTGTGCGAACTCGTCGAGCGGTGGACGCGGACGTCCGGGCCCGGCCCGTTCCGCGCAGAGGCCACGACCGTCCTGGAACAGGGCCTCAACCACGAACGCCACGGTTCGTTCTTCCGCGTCCGTGTGTACGACTGGTCCAGGAAGACCCCTCTGACGCCCGTCCTCGTCGCCGTGCTGACGGACGTCTGCCAGCAGGTCATCGCGGAGACGCACCCCGACCAGGCGGTGGTCAGGTTGCGACACCTCGCGCAGCGGCAGAGGGTCCCGGAGGCCGCGGACGCCCGTTCGGCCCTGCTGCGACTGGCCCGTGGAAACAGACGGCTGTTCAGACGGCTGTCCGAACGCCTCACGGCATCGGCGTCACCACCGGGGCCGGGATCGGGGGCGGGGACGGGGACGGGCCCGGGCCCCGATCCCGGGCCGGACATCCTCCTGGAACTGCTGGACCCCGTCCCGCTGCGGATCACGCCGCCCCGGCGGGAGTTCACCCTGGCCTGGCGGGCGGTCATGTCCACGAGGCCTGCGGCGCTCTGGACACCGACCGTACGGCGCTGGCTCACCGAGCGAGCCTCGCGCCCGGCCGGCGAACAGGCGCTGAAGGCGATGGTCGACGCGGCGGCGGGAAGTCCGTCGTGGCTCAGCCACCTCTACGCGGCCGCGTGCGACTGGGCGGAACGGCCCGACGCCGACACCCCACTGGAGATACGGACGCCACGCGACGTCCGGGAGCGGATCTCCGAACGATTCTGCCGGAACATCGACCTGGTGCAGGGCATCGAGGACATGCGCTCGGAGCCCGGTACCCAGGGGACTAGGGAGAGGGAATGACCCCCCGCCACCTGCTTTTTCTGTTGCTCGCGGCCGTCGTGGCCGGCGTCCTGGGAGTGGGTGCCGCGCTCTCCTGGCCGATCTGGATCTGGTTCCTCCTGCCGGCGCTCGTGGCCGGCGTCCTGCTCCTCGGCACGATGCTGCCGAGCGCTCCCGAACGGGCCTACGCCGCGGACTCGGAGCCGGACGACGACACCGCTCCGCTGCCTCCCGTCGAGCCGCCCTACTTGGTGGCCCATGTGTCATCGGTCCCGGTGGAGAGCGCGAAGGCCGACTACCCGTTCCTATTTTCCGCCGTGGTCCGTTGGCGGGCGGCCTCGGAGTACCCCTCCGCCGCGCACGGCAATCCGGCGGCCCTGGCGGTGTCCGTCGTCCTGCGGCGCGTACGCGACATCGTGGCGGCCGAGCAGCCGGACCGGTGCGGATATCTCCAGCACTGGCTGGAGGGAGCGCTCGGTGCTCCCCTGTCCGACGACGCGGGGCTGATCACGGCCTACGCCGACGACGTGCGTCTCACACTGAGCCCCACGGACCAGCGGCGCCTCGACGAGCTGGAGGATCTGCGCAAGTCCGAGGCCGCCTGGGCGGGCAGGCGCGAGCACGAGCGCGACCGCCGTGCCTACCTCGGGGACGACGTGCTGCGGAGCCCCGGGAGCGCGGTCGTCTGGTGGATGGCACGCCACGAGGACGAGATCGAACGCGCGGTGGACATGATCGCCCCTCTGACGTGCCTGTCCGCCGCAGCCAACGACAAGGAGATCCCCCAGAAGTTCCGCCACCTGTTCAGCACACCCGACGAACCCGTCCGCGAACCCTCGGCGGGCGGATTCGACCACCCCGAGCCGATGGGGGACGGCGCGCCGCACGGAGAGCCTTTCGGAACCCCGCACACCCGGCGGGAGACGTTCAGCGACCGGGTGACCGCCGTCGTGGATGAGTTGGGCTTGGAACAGGGCGAGGCCCAATGGACCGTGTTCCTCCGACGGCTGGCCGGCATGTGCGACGCGGTCGGCCGGAAGGACGCCGCCGACCGGATCCGCCAGGATCTGCTGCACGTCGAGGACGAGGGGCCGCGAGGGGAGGCCGAGGAGGGCCCGCCGGCTCCCGAGGAACCGGCGGCCGGTCCGGTGCCCGGGGCACGCTCCGAGGACGTTCCGACGGCGCGTGCGAACGGCTACGGCGGAACCGCCCCCGAGGAGGCGGAACGTGCGGAGCCCGACTGGTGGGACGGCCCGCAGGCGCGCAGCGCCCCCGGCGCGGAGCCGTTCACGTACGCCGCCCCCGGCGCGGAGCCGTCCGTGCCTCCCGTCCCCGGCACATCGTCGCCCACGTACCTCGGCCAGGACGACTCCGACCGGAACGGCTTCGACGAGGGACCCGAAGGAGAAGGAGCATGGCGGTGACTCCCACGCCGACCGGTGACGTCTTCGCCCGCATCGGCCGTTGGGTCGAGGGCCGGTACGCCGACGAACGACTGTGCGCGCACGAGGGAACGTGCCCCGCATACCGATCTGACACGTGCCTGACGTTGGAGGAGATGCGGTCCGCGACGGCCCTGAAAACCGCTGGCAGCCCCGCACGCCTCGCCCTGTGGCAGCACATCGCGCGACGTGTCCGGGAAGCATCCGTGGCATCCGGGGTGTCCGGGAGAGACGATGAGCGGCGCTGGGAACTGATCGCGCTGTGGCTCCTGACGCCCCGCCTCAGGGGCGGTGCGCGCACCGTCGCCCGCCGGACGGGCGCGGAGCCGGCCGACGCGCGTTCCGCGATGCTGGCGGGCGCGCTGGACGCCCTGCGGACTGTCGGCACGGTGATGCCCCCGGACGTCGAGAAGTACCTGGTGGACGCGGCGTTCCACGCCGGGTGGCGAACCGGGCGGCGGGACCCGCGCGAGACGCCGACGGACGCATGGGACAGAACGCCGAGCGCCCCCGACCGTCCCGGCGGCCCGAGCGGCCCGAGCGGCCCGGGAGAACCGGGCTGTCTGTGCGACCCGAGCGGCGTGTGCGATCCGGCCGGTCCGCGCGGTCCGTACCCCCGCCGGGCAGGAACGGCGTCGGGCGGCGGATGCGCTCAGGTCGTGCGCGTCCACACGATGACCCGCTCGCTCTTCCAGCGGGCCCACGGCGAGCGTCTGGGATCCCTGGCGTATCGCCTCGGCCTCCTGCCGCACGTCCGCGAGGCGCGCCGTCGTCGCCGCGCCCGCCCGCGGCATCGGGCGGACACCGGACGCGCACGGGCCGCGCAGCCCTTTCTGTTCGACGTTTCCGAGACGAGGGAGGCCGGTAATGACGCGGCATCGTGACGAGTCGGTGTCGTTCACGGAGGTGTTCGAACTGCCGACGCGCGTGAATCTGCGGACGGCGGCGGAGGCGCTGGGGCTGAGTCCGGCCACGGCGTACCGGCGGGCCCGGCAGGGCGAGTTCCCGTGCCGTTTGCGCAAGGAGGGGCGCGTCTACGTCGTGCGCCTCGTCGACCTCATGCGCGGGCTCGGCATCCAGGACGTACGCGTGCACGACGACGACATCGAGGCGGGCGCGCGGTTCGCCTCGGGGAACGACGAGGAGCAGGCCCCGGCCCGGGACTCACGGCGACGGCGCCGCGGCCGCTGATCGCCGAAGTGCCTCCGGCGGTAGGGAAGTGCGCCGCGCTCGCCCACCGACGGGACCCGACTCCACGTGGCCCCGCACGGCCCGGACCGCAGCAATGGTCCGGGCCGTGCGCGCACGCGGTGCCCGCGCCCACCCGAGCACCAGCAAATGCCCGCAGGGGCACGCGGGAACGCCCCTCAGACGGCTTCTAGTCCTTCTTCTCGCCGTGCTCGCCCTTCTCACCGTGCTCGCCCAGCTTCTCGACGAATTCCTGCGCCTTGTCGACGGCGGTGTCGATCGCGCCGCTGTGCTTGCCGCCGGTCTTGTCGTCGATGAAGTCGCCGGCCTTCTCCAGCCCGCCGGAAATCTTGTCGCCGTGCTGCTCGGCGATCTCCTCGGCCTTGTCCTTGAGATTCTTCAGAGCGTCAAACATGCGGAATACCGGTTCCTTTGGTGAAGTGCCTGGTCAGGGACATCAGGACCATGATTCCACGAGGGGCCTCGAACCGTCCCGAACAGCGCCGGATCCGGCCCCGCCCACGTAGAGAAGAGGGCAGCCCCCAACGCCCCACCAACTACGGCGCCCGCGTCGCCATGCACGACCGGTCCGCCCGGTGGACACGGCGTCCCGAGGAGAAGGAAGCACGGCTGTGACCGCCGAGGAAACCGACGGCGTGGTGGGAGGCGTCGGCCTGACCGCGCTCCTGGTGGCCGCGGCGCGGCCGTCGAGACCGGCCGCCCGACGCGCTGGTACGGGACACGTACGCGGAGCACTTCGTCCGTGCGACCCCGGCCACAAGGTCTTCGGGATCGACCGGGCACACGTCCCCGGCTTCGAGCAACGCGGTCCCGGAGAGGCTGGTCGCCCCGCCCGGTGTGCGACGGATCAACGTCGCCACGGACCTGCCGCTGGACTGGATGCCGTCTGATCGCGGAGGGCCTCGACCCCGGAATCCCGACCGTTCGGCGGAGGGGCTGTTCCTCTACCGTCGCCGGTTGCGGAACGCCGCCCGGTCGACGCGGTCGCCGCCCTGGCCGCCCCGCCGACCGCTGGCCCTTCGCCACCTGCCAGGCCGCCTGACGCCTCAGCCCGGGCTGCCGCGAGCCGGTTCGGCACTCACCGCTCACCCCGGAAACGCCAGAGGGCCGGACCGCTTTCGCAATCCGGCCCTCTGGGCCTGCGGAGGATACGAGATTCGAACTCGTGAGGGGTTGCCCCCAACACGCTTTCCAAGCGTGCGCCCTAGGCCACTAGGCGAATCCTCCGCCGCAAACAATACAAGACGTTGAGGAGTGCTCGCGAACCCCTGCCTCCTGGAGGCGCCCTCGAGGCGCTCTTGAGATCCGTTCGTGATCGTTCGGGACCGTTCGGAGGGGATCGGGGGCACCGCCGGAGCGGTCCGGACGGGCGGGGCGCGAGGAGGGAAGGAGAGAGGGGGGAAGGAGAGAGGGGGGAAGGAGAGAGGGGGGAAGAGAGGGCGAGGGAGGGGGGCGATGAGATGAGGAGGGGGGCGGTGCGGGAGAAGGGCGGGGAGGTGGACCGGGAGGGGTGGGGATCGGCTAAGGTGGGCGTCAGCCCCTCACGTGGCGCTATCTGACTGAACTCCCCCAGGGCCGGAAGGCAGCAAGGGTAGGTCGGCTCTGGCGGGTGCGTGGGGGGCCCTTGTGTTTCCCGGGGGCCGTGGGGCCGGGGCGGGGCCGGTTGTCGGCGCGCCCGGATAACCTCGTATGTGTGTCGTCCCTTGCGCTGTACCGCCGCTATCGCCCCGAGTCGTTCGCCGAGGTCATCGGGCAGGAGCATGTCACTGACCCGCTGCAGCAGGCCCTGCGGAACAACCGGGTCAATCACGCGTACCTGTTCAGCGGTCCGCGCGGGTGCGGAAAGACGACGAGCGCGCGCATCCTGGCCCGCTGTCTGAACTGCGAGCAGGGGCCGACGCCCACGCCGTGCGGGGAGTGCCGGTCCTGCCTGGACCTCGCGCGCAACGGGCCGGGGTCGATCGACGTGATCGAGATCGACGCCGCGTCGCACGGTGGCGTGGACGACGCCCGTGATCTGCGGGAGAAGGCGTTCTTCGGGCCGGCGTCCAGTCGTTACAAGATCTACATCATCGACGAGGCGCACATGGTCACCTCGGCGGGGTTCAACGCCCTGCTGAAGGTGGTCGAGGAGCCACCGGAGCACCTCAAGTTCATCTTCGCGACCACCGAGCCCGAGAAGGTCATCGGCACCATCCGGTCGCGTACGCACCACTACCCGTTCCGGCTGGTTCCGCCGGGCACGCTCCGGGACTACCTCGCGGAGGTCTGCGGCAAGGAGGACATCCCGGTCGAGGACGGCGTGCTGCCGCTGGTCGTGCGGGCCGGGGCCGGGTCGGTGCGTGACTCGATGTCGGTGATGGACCAGTTGCTGGCCGGCGCGGCCGCCGAGGGTGTGACGTACGCCATGGCGACGTCGCTGCTGGGATACACGGACGGCTCGCTGCTCGACTCCATCGTGGACGCGTTCGCGGCGGGCGACGGGGCCGCGGCGTTCGAGGTCGTGGACCGGGTGATCGAGGGCGGCAACGACCCGCGCCGCTTCGTCGCGGACCTGCTGGAGCGGCTGCGCGACCTGGTGATCCTGGCCGCTGTGCCGGACGCCGGGGAGAAGGGCCTGATCGACGCGCCCGCCGATGTCGTCGAACGGATGCAGGCCCAGGCGTCCGTCTTCGGCGCGGCCGAGCTGAGCCGCGCCGCCGACCTGGTCAACGAGGGGCTGACGGAGATGCGCGGGGCGACCTCGCCGCGCCTCCAGGTCGAGCTGATCTGCGCCCGGGTGCTGCTGCCCGCGGCCTTCGACGACGAGCGTTCGCTCCAGGCCAGGCTGGACCGGCTGGAGCGCGGCGCGTCCTTCGCCACCGCCGGTCAGGGCCCCGCCATGGGATACGTGCCGGGGCCGGAGGCTCTGGCCCATGCCCCCGCTCCCGTCGCCCCGGCCGTCCAGCCGGGCGGCGGACCGGCCGCCGCGCGCGCGGCCGTACGGGGAGAAGCGCCCGCCCCCGCGCCGACACCCGCCGCGCCTGTGGCCGCGCCCGCGCCTGCCGCTCCCACGCCCCCCGTGCCCGCAGCGGCGCCCCCGGCGGCGGCCGTGCAGCCGTCCGCTCCGCAGCAGCCTCCCGCCGGGCCGCCGGCCGGCGGCGGAGGGGGCGGTCAGCGTCCCGGTGCCTGGCCCACCGCCGCCGCGCCGGAGTCCGGCCGTCGCCCCGGCGGCTGGCCGACCGCGGCCGCCCCCGGCCAGGCGCAGGCGCCGCAGGCCGCGCCCGCTCCGGCGGCTCCGGCCGTGCCCGCGGCGCCGGCCCCCGCCGCAGCCCAGCCCAGCCCAGGGATGGCCCAGGGCGCGGCCCAGGTGCGGAACATGTGGCCGGACATCCTGGAGGCGGTGAAGAACCGCCGCCGGTTCACCTGGATCCTGCTCAGCCAGAACGCCCAGGTCACCGGGTTCGACGGAACCACCCTGCAACTCGGCTTCCTGAACGCGGGCGCCCGCGACAACTTCGCGAGCAGCGGCAGCGAGGAGGTGCTCAGGCAGGCCCTCGCCGAGCGGTTCAACGCGCAGTGGAAGGTCGAGGCGATCGTCGACCCCTCGGGCGGGGCGGGCGCGCCGCCGCAGTCCGGCGGAGGCCGGTCCTACGGCGGTCCGCCCCCGGCGCAGCGCCCCGCCGCCTCCCCGCCGCCGCCCCAGCAGTACGAGTCCCGGCCCGCCCCGGCCCCGCAGCCGAGCGCGGCACCCGCGGCGGACCCGTCCCCGTCGCCCGCGCCGTATCAGCCGTCGCAGCCGCCGCCCGCGCCGGAGCCCCCCCGGGCGGTCGCCCCCGAGGACGACATCCCCGAGGCCGACGACCCGGACCTGGTCGACTCCGCGCTCTCCGGCCATGAGCTGATCGTGCGCGAGCTGGGGGCCACGGTCCTGGAGGAGTTCACCAACGAGTAGCGGCTTGGTTCGCTGGCGAGTGGCGGGGACCGCTGCGAGCAGGGCCGCCGCTGACGGGCGGGGCCGCTGACGAGCAGGGTTCGCCCGTGGCCGGGCGGGCGAGCGGCGCGGCCGGTCGTCGTGGGGTGGCCCTGCTCGCAGGGCGGCCGGTCCTCGTGGGGCGTCGCGGGGGAGGCGTGGTGTGCGGGGCGGGGCGTGCCCGTTCGTCCCGAGGTGTCCACGGGATGCCTGAGGTGTCCACGGAATGGCCGTCCGTCAAGGCCGACGGACCCCGGCGGCTAGGCTGCACTGCGTGAAGGTCCTCGTCATCGGCGGCGGCGCCCGCGAACACGCCCTGTGCCGCTCTCTCTCCCTCGACTCCGACGTCACCGCTCTGTACTGCGCTCCCGGCAACGCCGGCATCGCGGAGGTGGCCGAACTCCACCCGGTCGACATCCTCGACGGTGACGCCGTCGCGCGCCTGGCCACCGAGCTGGGTGCCGAGCTGGTGGTCGTCGGCCCGGAGGCGCCGCTCGTCGCCGGTGTCGCCGACGCCGTGCGCGCCGCGGGCATCCCCTGCTTCGGCCCCTCCGGCGAGGCGGCGCTGCTGGAGGGCTCCAAGGCCTTCGCCAAGGACGTGATGGCCGCCGCCGGCGTGCCGACCGCCCGCAGCTACGTCTGCACCACCCCCGCCGAGATCGACGCCGCCCTCGACGCCTTCGGGGCTCCGTACGTCGTGAAGGACGACGGCCTGGCCGCCGGAAAGGGCGTCGTCGTCACCGACGACGTCGAGGCGGCCCGTGCCCACGCCCTGGCCTGCGAGCGGGTGGTCGTCGAGGAGTTCCTCGACGGGCCCGAGGTCAGCCTGTTCGCGATCACCGACGGCACCACGGTGCTGCCGCTCCAGCCCGCGCAGGACTTCAAGCGTGCCCTGGACGGCGACGAGGGCCCGAACACCGGCGGCATGGGCGCGTACTCCCCGCTCCCATGGGCCGACCCCAAGCTGGTCGAGGAGGTCCTGGAGTCGGTGCTCCAGCCGACCGTCGACGAGCTCCGCCGCCGCGGCACCCCGTTCTCCGGGCTGTTGTACGCGGGCCTCGCGATCACCTCGCGCGGCGTGCGGGTGATCGAGTTCAACGCCCGTTTCGGCGACCCCGAGACCCAGGTCGTCCTGGCCCGGCTGAAGACTCCGCTGGCCGCGGTGCTGCTGGCCGCCGCCGACGGGACCCTCGACGAGCTGCCGCCGCTGAACTGGCGCGACGAGGCCGCCGTCACCGTGGTCGTCGCCTCGCACAACTACCCGGACACGCCGCGGACGGGCGACCCGATCGAGGGGCTCGACGACGTGGCGGCGCAGGACGCGCCGGGCGCGTACGTCCTGCACGCGGGCACCCGGCGGGACGGCGACGCGATCGTCAGCGCGGGCGGCCGGGTGCTGTCCGTGACCGCGGTCGGCAAGGACCTCGCGGCCGCTCGTGAGCGCGCCTACACGGCGGTGGCCCGGATCCGGCTCGACGGTTCGCAGTTCCGCACGGACATCGCCCGGAAGGCCGCGGAGGGCTGAGACCGGCCGCGCAGGGCCGAAGCGGGGCGCAGGGCCGAAGCGGGGCGCAGGGCCGAAGCGGGGCGCGGGGCCGAAGCGGGGCGCGGCGGGCTGGGACATGGGCTTGAGGACTGGGCGCGGGGCAAACTGAGTACGGTGGCCGGGACATCGGGGAACCGGTCCGTCCGCCCGTCCTGTCGGTTCTCCGGTCCCGGCCTTCGGTACGGCGGCCTCTCCCGGCTTCCGTACGGCTGATCCCGTACGGCTGATCCCAGGCCCCGTCCCGGCCCGCCCCGCCTCGGCTCGCCCCGCCTCGGCCCGCTCCGGCCAGCTCCGGCCCGTCCCGCCCCGGCCCGGGCGTCCCGCCCCGGCCCAGGCGTCCCGGGCGGCCTCCTCGGTACGGCCGTTCTGCCCCCTGCCTTCCCGTGGCCCGGTTCCGCTCCGGCGCCTCGGCCCGGTCGCGGGGGTGTGCCGGTGAGTCGGTTTCCCCCGTGACCGTGTGCCCTCCTCGATTCCGTCTTCTCGTTCCGTCGTCTTCTCGTCCCGTCGTTCCCGGCGGTCGCCGAAGCGCCGCCCGTCCAGGCGTGTCGCACCGCCGATCCAGGCATTTCGGTGCACCATCACCTTTACCCAAAGCCATTCCATCGAGTGACGGGTGAGCCATCCGGCTGACGCCTGCCGAGACCCCAACTAGGGTGCGGCGCAAGCATTCCGGCACTTGGCCCACTGGCATTGCGATGTCAGTGACGGGTGCCACAGTGGGGGAGTGACCAACACCGCCGCGGGGGCAGAGGGGGTGACGTCCGGCCGTGTCCGGTATCGGTACAAGTGAGGAGCCGGGTGCGCGGAGTGCGCATGCCCGAGCTCTCGCCCTGCTGCGCATCCGCAACAGGGCCACCGCGGCGGCCGTCCTGCCGGCGGCCGTGGCCGTGGTGCTGCTCGTCGCGGGCGTGCGCGGGCATGCCGTCGGCGATGGGTGGGAGATCGCGCGCTGGGCGGTCTCCGGATGCGCGGTCGTCGTGCTGCTGATCGCCGCGGTGGTCGCCCGCGCGATCGTGCGCGCGCGGCCGGCGGTCAGCCCGACCGTCCCGCTCGCCGAGGAGGCCGCTCCCGATCTCTACCGCCTGGTCAGAGACCTCGCGGACCGGCTCGGCGTCCCCGCGCCCTCGGCCATAGCGCTCACCCCCGATTGCGACAGCTGGCTGGAGGACCGCACACACCCCTCCGCGCAGCCCCCTTCCGGACCGGACGCGGACCGACCGGACGCGGACAGACCAGGCTCGGATCGCACGGGCTCGGATCGCACGGGCGCGGACCGTCCGGGCCCGGGGCGCGGGGGCGCCGATCGCCCGGGCGCGGGCCGGAGGGCGGACGGCGACGGTCCCGGGGCGCGCGCCGCCGACGGCCGGACGGAGTCCGGCTTCCGCCGACGGGCCGGGACGGCTCCCGTGCTGGTCATCGGCTCGCCGTTTCTGTGGTGGATGCGGGTGGCGGAGCTACGGGCGGTGCTGGCCCCGGTCGTCGCGGGCACGGGTCCCTCGGCGCATCCCGACATAGCCGCGGCACGCCGGTTCGTCAGAGGCCTCGACGGGGTGGTCGCCGACGCGTCCGCGCCCCTCTCCGGGCCGCTCTCCCGGGTGCGGGCGGTGCCGCGGATTCTCGTCGGCCGGATCGCCCGGCTGCTGCTGCGCAGTTGCCGCGGTCACGCCGCCGAGATGGAACGCGGCGTGGCCGCCGCCGCGTCCGTCCGCGCACAGGGTGTGGACTACGGGCTCCGGATCGTCGCCCAGGAGCAGGTCGGCCTGGCCTACGCGGGCTGGGACCGGCTGCTGACCAGGGTCGCGCTGCCCGCCTGGCAGATGGGCCGCTGGCCGTCCCGGCTGGACGCGGGTGTGGTGTCCGCCCTCACCGAGCTGTCCCGGCGCGACCGGCTCGCCGACGACTTCGCCTCGCGGCTCGGCGAGCGCCCCGCCTGCGATCTCCTGGAGGAGCCGGGCGCGGCCGACGAGGCGACATCCCTGCTGGCGGCCCGGCTGTTCCACGGCGGCCCCGCGGAACCCGGTACCGGCTGGTCGCCCGTCGACTGGCAGCAGTACCCGGAGGAGGTGGTCGACCGGAAGTGGCGCGCCGAGGCGGCCCGCCTGCACCGGGTCCTCGACGTACTCGACTCGTCGCGCAGGGCGGTCGCACCGGGCGTCGGCGTGTCCGGCGCTGGCTCTACAGGCTCTGCCGGCTCCGGCACCGGTGGCGGCCCTCGTCCCGGCGGCGGGCGCGCTGACGTCCCTGGCGGCGGTCTTCGCGACGGCGGGCCCGCTGACGCCTCCGGCGGCGGTCTTCGCGACGGCGGGCCCGCTGACGCCTCCGGCGGCGGTTTCGGCGGCGGTTCTCGCGGCGGTCCTGGTCCGGGCCTCGGCTCCGCGCCGGGCCTCGGCTCCGGCCGTGGTGCCGCCTTCTCCGCCGACGCAGGGGTGCCCACGCTGGCCCGGGTCGTCGAGTACCTGGCGGGCCGGGGCGACGACGGCGAGGAGCTCGCGGCGGGCATCAGCGCCGCGGTGGCCCGCGAGGCCGCGGACCGGCGCACGGTCCCGCCCGGCGGGCCGCCGACGTCGCCGGGCGGGACCGCCGCCGACGTGGGAGGGGACGTCCTGGGCTTCTGGGGCCCCGTTCCCCTCCCTCTCTTCCCACTCCTGCCGCCGCGTACGGGAACGGATCTGCTCGTCGACCATGTCGCGGCGATGGTCTGCTGCGCGGCCGTCGACACGGCGGGCGCGGCCCCCGGCCTCGACTGGCTCGACGGCCCGGCGCTGCTGGTCGGCGGGAAGCGCCGGGCGGACCTGGGCGGCCCGGTTCTCAGCCTGGTCGAGGAGGGGGACGCGGAGCCGCTGCGCTCCTGGCTGGCCTCGGTCGGCGTACGGACCGACAAGCCCGTCCGGCTCGGCTGAAGCCCGGGAAAGCCGTTGGGCCACGGGGGAGGCCCCGTGGTACGCCGGGAGACGATGGCCCCTGCCACCGCAGTCGGCCCCACCTCTCCCGCCTCCGCAGCCGCCCCCCACGCCCCCCACGCACCCCCGGCGGCGCGCAGCAGCCCTGGCGCAACAGCCCCTCCCGGCACAGGAATCGGCCCCGGTGCAGAGGCGCCGGAGACCGCGCTCTTGGGCGCATTGATGCTCCAATACCCGGAAGCATGCGTTCCGTTCACGTCAATTCGCGACGAACGGTGACGGAGTGCATGCGTTATGTGATGTGCTGGGGATCGACGCTGACAGTCGGCGCGTCACTGTTGGTGCATCGATGACGCACGGCCAAAAGCGGTCAGTGCTGACGATCAACCCGGCGAACGGCAATCGGCGAACGGCAATCGGCCGTCGGCGAACGGCAATCGACGAGCGGCCATCGGTGAAGGCCGCCGGTCGACGAACGGCAATCGGCCGGCGAACGTCGAACGGCACCGGCCGGCGGCGGCCGGTCATCGGCGGTCCCACTGTTGTCGCGGGGGACCGAGGGAGGGAAGAAGCGGTATGGGGGCGGAGCAGATTCGTCGATGGGAGTCGGGTGCCCTGGCACACGCCGTTTCGGATCCCTTCGGCCAGGGACCCCTGCCCTGGCTGCGCGGCAGTGAGAACTACTTCGACGACACCGGGCAGATCGTGCCCTGGTACGCGGACCCCACCCTGGTCCGCTCCTCCGACGGCGGCACCCGCACGGCCGACGACGTGCACCGCCAGATCAAGGGCTTCGTCTCCACGGGCGCCGCCGCCCCCGGTGAGGCGATCGACTTCCACATCACCGTGGACCCGCCCCAGCAGTTCTCCGTGGACGTCTACCGCATCGGCCACTACGGCGGCGACGGCGCGGCCAAGATCACGACCAGCCCCCGGCTCTCCGGCATCGTCCAGCCCGCCCCGCTCATCGCCGACCGCACGGTCTCCTGCCACCACTGGTGGCAGTCCTGGCGGTTGCAGATCCCGAGCTACTGGTCGATCGGCGCGTACGTCGCCGTGCTCACCACGGCCGACGGGCACCGCTCCCACGTCCCGTTCACGATCTGCGACGACCGCCCGGCCGACCTGCTGCTGGTCCTGCCGGACATCACCTGGCAGGCGTACAACCTCTACCCGGAGGACGGCCACACCGGCGCCAGCCTGTACCACGCCTGGGACGAGCGGGGCTGCCTCCTGGGCGAGGAGGACGCGGCCATCACGGTCTCCTTCGACCGCCCGTACGCGGGCGCGGGCCTGCCGCTCCACGTCGGCCACGCCTACGACTTCATCCGTTGGGCCGAGCGGTACGGCTACGACGTCGCGTACGCCGACACCCGCGACCTGCACGCCGGCCGGATCGACCCCAGCCGCTACCGGGGGCTGGTCTTCCCCGGGCACGACGAGTACTGGTCGGCCGCCATGCGCCGCACCGCCGAACAGGCCCGCGACGGCGGCACCTCGCTCGTCTTCCTCTCCGCCAACACCATGTACTGGCAGGTCAGCCTGGCCCCGTCGGCGTCCGGCGTGCCGAACCGGCTGCTCACCTGCCGCAAGCGCCGGGGTCCGGGAAGGTCTGCGCTCTGGCGTGAGATCGACCGGCCCGAACAGCAACTGCTCGGCATCCAGTACGCGGGACGGGTGCCCGACCCGCGCCCCCTCGTCGTACGGAACGCCGAGCACTGGCTGTGGGAGGCCACGGGCGCCGGGGAGGGCGACGAGATCGACGGCCTGGTCGCGGGGGAGGCCGACCGTTACTTCCCGCGCACCGCGCTTCCCGACCACGAGAAGCGCATCCTGCTCGCCCACTCCCCGTACCAGGACAGCGAGGGAGCCGTCCGCCATCAGGAGACCTCGCTGTACCGGGCCCCGTCCGGCGCGCTCGTCTTCGCCTCCGGCACCTTCGCCTGGTCGCCGGCGCTGGACCGCCCCGGCCATGTGGACCCGCGCATCCAGCGCGCCACGGCCAACCTGCTGGACCGCATCTGCAAACGCGACTGAATCCGCGCTCGCGACCGGTCCCGCCCGGCGACAAGGTCCTGCCCGGCGACCGAGACCGTCCGGCGACCGGCCCCGCCCAGCGACGAGGCCCCGCCCGGCGACCGGCCCCGCCCAGTCACAAGGCCCCGTCCAGTGACCGGCTCCGTCCGGCGACCGGGACCGCCCCGGGCGCCTCGCGCGCTCCCGGAAGCCCCCGCTCCACCCCACTGCGCCCCGATACGGGAGAATCGGAACCGCTCCTGGATCAACCTACGCGGAGGCAGCGTGTCCGGATTTGTAGAAAAGCCCGAACCAGTGCAGGTCCCGGGGCTCACCCACCTCCACACCGGCAAGGTGCGCGACCTGTACCGGAACGAGGTCGGCGACCTCGTCATGGTCGCCAGCGACCGCATCTCCGCGTACGACTGGGTGCTGCCCACCGAGATCCCGGACAAGGGCCGCGTCCTCACCCGGCTCTCCCTGTGGTGGTTCGACCAGCTCGCCGACCTCGTCCCGAACCACGTCCTGTCCACCGAGGTGCCCGCCGGAGCCCCCGCCGACTGGGAGGGCCGCACGCTGGTCTGCACGTCGCTGCGGATGGTCCCGGTCGAGTGCGTCGCCCGCGGCTACCTCACCGGCTCCGGACTCGTCGAGTACAACGAGTCCCGCACCGTCTGCGGCCTCGCCCTCCCCGAGGGCCTCGTCGACGGCTCCGAGCTCCCCGCGCCGATCTTCACCCCCGCCACCAAGGCCGCGGTCGGCGACCACGACGAGAACGTCAGCTACGAGGAGGTGGCCCGGCAGGTCGGCGCGGAGACCGCCGCCCAGCTGCGCCGCGCCACGCTGGACGTGTACGGCAGGGCTCGCGACATCGCGCGGGAGCGCGGGATCATCCTCGCCGACACGAAGTTCGAGTTCGGGTTCGCCCCCACCGCCGACGGCGGCGAACGGCTGATCATCGCGGACGAGGTGCTGACCCCGGACTCCTCCCGCTTCTGGCCCGCCGCCGACTGGGAGCCGGGCAGGCCCCAGCCCTCGTACGACAAGCAGTTCGTCCGCGACTGGCTGACCTCGCCGGCGTCCGGCTGGGACCGCCGGAGCGAGCAGCCGCCCCCGCCGCTGCCCCAGGAGATCGTGGACGCGACCCGGGCGAAGTACCTGGAGGCGTACGAACTTCTCACCGGCATGCCCTGGAAGTGAGCGGCGGCGGCCCGGGTACCCGGACACACCGGTCGGGTACCCGGGCCTGAACCGGGCGCAGAGGGAGGAAGGCCGGCCCGCGCGGGCCGCAGGAGACTGGCTGACCGGCTGACTGGCTGACCGGCTGACCGGCTGACCGGCCCGGCCCGCATGGCCCGCGCCCGCGCCCGTGCCGGTCCTGCCGTATCCCCCGCGCCCGTACCGATGCCGGTGCCGGAACACGAAGAAGCCCCGACCGGAAGGCCGGGGCTTCTTGCTTCACAGAGCGGACGACCAGGTTCGAACTGGCGACCTCAACCTTGGCAAGGTTGCGCTCTACCAACTGAGCTACGTCCGCAAGCGCCGAAGCGCGAGACCTACTATACCCATCCCCGCTCACGTGCGAGACGCACTGCCGCATGACGGTTCTCCGCCCCGAGCTTGGAGACGGCCGCCGAGAGGTAGTTGCGGACGGTTCCCTGCGACAGCGAGGCCCGTTCCGCGATCTCCGCGACCGGCGCTCCGTCGGCCGCCAGTTCCAGCACCTCGGTCTCGCGGGCGGTCAGCGGCGAGTCCCCCGCGGAGATCGCGTCGGCCGCCAACTCCGGGTCCACGTAACGGTTTCCGGCGTGCACGGTACGGATCAGCCCGGCCAGTTGCCGGGCGCTGACGGTCTTCGGCACGAAGGCCCGGACGCCTGCCGCGAGAGCCCGTTTCAGGTGGCCCGGCCGGCCGTGGCTCGTCACGATCATCGTGCGGCAGTCCGGGAGTTCGGCCCGCAGGGATGTGGCGACACTCACACCGTCGGCGCCCGGCATCTCCAGGTCCAGGACGGCCACATCGGGGCGGTGGGCCCGGGCCATGGCCAGGGCTTCCGGGCCGGTCGCCGCCTCCGCGACCACCACCAGATCGTCCTCCAGGGCGAGCAGCGCGGCCAGCGCGCCGCGGATCAGATGTTCGTCGTCGGCGAGCAGCACCCGTACGGCGGTCGCAGTCATCGTCGTTCCTCCAGAAGGGCGGGGCCCGCGCCCGTGTCCGGGGCCGCCTCCGCGTCCGGGTCCAGGCCCATACCCGCGTCCGAGTCCCTACGCGCGCCCGCGCCCAGGCCCGGGGCCGCCTCCGCATCCGAGTCCCTACGCGCGCCCGCGCCCAGGCCCGGGGCCGCCTCCGAGGGCGCGGAGAAGGCGGAGGGGGCGGAGGGGGCGGCGGAAGCGGAGGGTGCGGGCGAAGGGGCCAGGGGGATCTTCGCCGTCAGCCGGAACATCCCGCTCTCCGCCGGGCCCGCGTCCAGCGAGCCGTCGAGCGCGCGAAGCCGTTCCCGCAGCCCGGCCAGTCCGGAGCCGCCCGCCCCCGCGGCGGTCCCGGCGGCACCGGAGGCCCCTGCGGCCGTCTCGGAGCCGGGCACGGGCGCGCCGTCGTTCTCCACGTCCAGCACCGCGACCTCGGACGTGGCGCGGACGCGGATCACACAGCGCCGCGGATCGCCGTGCCGCAGCACATTGGTCGCCGCCTCCCGCACCACCCAGCCCAGCGCCGACTGCACGGGCGCGGGCAGTTCTCCGCCGCCGTCGCCGGTCACCTCGCAGGCGATCCCGGCTGCCCGCAACACGCTCTGCGCGCCCACGAGTTCGGTGTTCAGATCGGCCTTCCGATAGCCCCGTACGACATCCCGGACCTCCTGCTGGGAGGTGCGGGCGATGCGCATCACCTCGACCATCTGGTCCACCGCCGCCGGTTTGCCGCGCTGGGCCAGCTCCACCGCCAGCTCGCTCTTCAGCGCGATCACGGCGAGGTTCCGGCCGAGTACGTCGTGCAGGTCCCGGCCGAACCGCAGCCGCTCCTCGGCGACCGCCAACCGCGCCTCCAGCTCCCGTGCCTCGTTCAGCTTCCACATCACGCCCAGCGACCAGGCGGACGTCCGGGTGCTGCCCGACATGAAGGCGCCGCCGAACGCCGTCGCGAGGACCGCGCCGACGGTCAGCGGACCGCCCCCGCCGAGCAACCGCACCGCGATGCCTACCCCGGCCGTCACGGCGGCCTGCTGCAGCACCGACGCCCATCCCGGGAAGATGAGCACGAACCCGCAGGAGAACGGCACCACGGCGGCGCTGAGCACGTATCCCGGCTCGGGGAACTCATGCAGGCCCGTGCACCGGGCGAGCGCCAGCAGCACCCCCAGGTCGGCCACGAGCAGCGCGCCGCCGACGGCGACGAGACGCCGGTCGACGGCGCCCCGGCCCAGATAGAACGTCAGGCCCCTGGAGATCAGCTGCGTCCCGCAGACCCCCTGCGCGATCGTCAGCAGGATCGCGGCGGCGATCAGCGAGGCGGGAGCCGCGGCCCGCACCGGCCGGGTCACCGAGATGAGGACGTCGATCAGAACCGCGCACCACACCAGCGCGTACAGCGTCCCGCGCGTGTACAGATCGACCTTGTCGAATCCGCTGCCCCCGCGCCACCTCGCCGTGCGCCGCCGCATCCGGGCGGTCTGTCCCTGCTCAGCCACGGTCTCCTCAGCCACGGGTCTCCTCAGCCATGAGTCTCCTCGGCCATGAGTCTCCTCGGTCGCGAGTCCCTCAGTCACGAGTTGCTCAGTCATGAGTCTCCTCGACCATGACTCACCGACTCACCCCGATGCGTTCTTCCCCGCCCGGCCCTCCAGCCCCGGCCGTCTGTCCAGGCTGTCCGCCCCGCGCCCCCGTCAGCGCCGGGGTTCCCAGCGGAACCACCGCTGCACGGCGAACACGGCGAGCACCGTCCAGGCCAGTGCGGCGAGCCCCGCCCCGAGCAGCTGGCGCCCGTCGGGTCCGCCCAGCCATCCGGCCCGTACCAACGTCATCACGCCGGTCACCGGCAGGAGCTCGCACACCGACGCCAGCCGGTCCGGCAGCACGTCCAGCGGTACGAAGAGGCCCGAGCCCACCATCGAGACGAGGAACAGCGGCATCGTGGTGATCTGCGAGGTCTGCACCGTACGCGTCATCGCGGAGGTGAGGGCCGCCAGCGCGGCGAGCAGCACCATCCCCGACAGCAGCCCCAGGACGAGCAGTTCCGGGCGCTTCGGCGCCCCGAGGTCGAAGAAGAACGTGCCGGCCAGCACCATCAGCACCGTCTGCGCCAGGGCCAGGGCGACCGACGGCAGCGCCGTGCCGGCGAGGATCTCCCGGTCGGTGACCTCGCCCGTGCGCAGCCGCTTCAGGACCAGTTCCTCCCGCCGGGCCACATACGCGGAGACCAGGTTCATGTACACGACCTGCATCAGCACCATGCCGATGCCGCCGGTCAGCGCCAGACCGGCCACGGTCAGTCCGGTGTCGCCCAGGTCGATCCGCTGCAGCGTCGACCTCATCACCAGGACCATCGCCAGAGGCACCAGCAGGGCGACGAAGATCGCCGACCTGTTCCGGGCCAGCAGGACGAGTTCGGCGCGCCCGAGCGCCCGCAGCCGGTCGGCCGACGTCGTACGCCGTCCGGCGGCGACCGTCGCGCGTCGCCCGGCGGTCGCCGGGCCGTGACCGGCCGTCGTGCCGGGTTCGGCCGTCGTGTTCCGTCCGGCCGTCGTCGTCTCGCTCATGCCGCAGCCGCCTTCCGCGTCCGGGGTCCGGGTCCGGGTTCCGATGTGCCCGCGCCCTCCGCGATGTCGAGGAACGCCTCTTCGAGCGAGGCGGACCGGGCGTCGAGCCCGTACAACGGAACGCCCGACTCCCGTGCCCAGACCAGCAGTTCGGTCAGCGACTCCTGCAGCCCACGGGTGCGGATCTCGACCCGGCGCCCTTCGGCCGCGGCCCGCAGCCGGAGCGGCAGCCGCGCCGCCGGTACGTCCTCGGGCAGCTCGAAGCGGATGCGGGCGGGGCGGGCGGCCTTCACCTCGGCGGGGGTGCCGGCGGTCACGATCCGACCCCGGTGCATGATCGCCAACCGGTCGGCAAGGGACTCGGCCTCCTCCAGGTAGTGCGTGGTGAGCAGGACCGTGGTGCCCCCGTCCCGCAGTTCCCGTACGAGTTCCCACGTGTCGCGCCGCCCCTCGGCATCCAGCCCGGTGGTCGGCTCGTCCAGGAACAGCACATCGGGGCGGCCGAGCAGGGCCAGCGCGAGGTCGAGCCGACGCCGCTCGCCGCCGGAGAGCTGCTTGACCCGCACCCGGGCCCGGTGGGAGAGCCCGACGAGTTCCAGCGCCTCGCCCGTCGGCCGCGCGCCGCTGGTGCAGCCCGCCCACATCCGTACGGTCTCGGTGACGGTCAGGTCGGACGGGAAGCCGCCCTCCTGGAGCATCACCCCGATCCGCGGCCGGACGGCGGCCCGTTCGCGGTACGGGTCATGGCCCAGCACCCGCACGGTTCCGCCGTCGGTCGGGGCCAGGCCCTCCAGAAGCTCGACGGTGGAGGTCTTGCCGGCGCCGTTCGTGCCGAGCAGGGCGAAGAGCTCGCCGCGCGCGACCGAGAAGGAGACCCCGCCGACGGCCTCGAAGCCGTCGGCGTAACGCCGCCGCACCCCGCTCGCCTCGATCGCGGATTCGGTCGCCGGATCGGCCGCGGGTCCGGCTGTGATGTCTGCCACGGCGCCGCCCGAGCGGCCGCCGGGAATGTCGTCGCTGGTCATGCCTACAGGTTTCCGCCGGACCGGCGTCGGCAGCAGTGCATGCTGTCACTACTGCTCATGACAAACGTCATGGGCCAGGAAACGATGAAGCCCGGTCAATGACGAGGGCCTGATCAACGATGAAGAGCCGGTCAACGACGAAGGCCCTGACCGAAATCGATCAGGGCCTTCATTCCCATCAAGAGCGGACGACGAGATTCGAACTCGCGACCCTCACCTTGGCAAGGTGATGCTCTACCAACTGAGCCACGTCCGCATTGCTGCCGCTCATCATACCCCTTGTACGAGGCACTTCCGGGCGGTGCGAGCACCACTCTACCCGATCCACCGCAATGGTCGAGAGGAGTTGTGCAGAGCGGGTGACAGGAATTGCACACTGCGCCTTCCCCCTGGAAGGGGGATGTTCTACTACTGAACTACACCCGCACGCTGCTGGGGGTTTGGCTTTTCGGCCTCGCCCCTCGGCGTGCTCCAGACTTTAGCCGACCTGTGGGGGTGCAGCGCAAGTCGGTGATCATGAGGCGTCGCCGGGATGGCCCAGGGGTGGCCGCCGGAGGCCGCCGGAAGCCGTTCGTCCTCTCGCGGCCCTCCCCGGGGCGCCGTCGGCGGGCCGCCTAGCGACCCGGCCCTTTCCCGGGCCCGGGCCGCCTCCCGGCCGGCCCGGTCGCGCCGCGTCAGTCGGCCGCGCGGAACGCCTCGTAGACCTTCTTGGGGATCCGGCCGCGGGCCGGCACCTCCATCTGGTGCGAGCGGGCCCAGGCGCGCACCGCCGCCGGGTCGGGCTCCAGCGAGGTGTGCCGGTACGACGTGGGCTTCCTGCCCCGCTTGCCGGGATTCGTCTGCTTCCGGCCCGCCGACACGTACGGCGCCAGGGCCTTGCGCAGTTTCTTTGCATTGGACGCATTGAGGTCGATCTCGTACGACTTCCCGTCCAGGGCGAAGGTGACCGTTTCCGTCGCTGTTCCGCCGTCGATGTCGTCGAAGAGCGTGACCACTACGCGCTGAGCCACGGATATCGGTCCTTTCTTACGGCATCGGCGCTTCTGACATGCGTCGATGTCGGCCTTCCGGCTGCCGGACGATGGGAGTCGACCGGGTGTCGACTGATTAGGGGGCAATGCTGCATTCCCCGGTAATCATTTGTACAGCGATCGGCGCCGCATTGTGAAGCCGGGCCAATTCTCCCCGCGTGTCAGCCGTCTATGTGTGTCGTTGGTGAGGATTCTTTTCGCAGATTTTCCCTCGGGTGTTGTCGCGGGTGATATCCGTCCCGAACCGCGGTGCCGGTTTGCTGTGATCGCGGACGCCCGATATCTACCCGCGTAGAATTTCCGGCCAGGTACGCTGAGGGCAGCTGCGGAGGTCAGGGGAGCCCTCCGGAGAACCAGTCGCACCACACCACACGGGAGTGCCAGTGGCACGCGTCGTAGTCGACGTCATGCTCAAGCCCGAGATCCTCGACCCGCAGGGACAGGCGGTGCAGCGCGCACTGCCCCGTCTCGGCTTCGAGGGAATCGCGGACGTACGTCAGGGAAAGCGTTTCGAGCTGGAGGTCGAGGGGCCGGTCGACGACGCCGCCCTCGCCCGCATTCACGAGATGGCCGAGACTTTCCTCGCCAACACCGTCATCGAGGACTTCACCGTGAAGGTGGAGAAGGCCGAGGAGTCCAAGTGACTGCTCGTATCGGAGTCGTCACCTTTCCCGGCACGCTCGACGACCAGGACAGCCTGAGGGCCGTACGGGTCGCGGGCGCCGAACCCGTATCGCTGTGGCACCGCGACAAGGACCTGCACCAGGTCGACGCGGTCGTCCTGGCCGGTGGTTTCTCCTACGGCGACTATCTGCGGGCCGGTGCGATCTCCCGCTTCTCGCCCGTCATGGAGACGATCATCGAGCAGGCCCGCGGGGGGATGCCGGTGCTCGGCATCTGCAACGGTTTCCAGATCCTGACCGAGGCGCACCTGCTGCCCGGCGCGATGCTGCGGAACAACCACCTGCACTTCATCTGCCGCGACCAGAAGCTCCGCGTCGAGAACGCGGAGACCGCCTGGACCTCGGACTACGCCGCGGGCCAGGAGATCTCCGTACCGCTCAAGAACATGGACGGGCGGTACGTCGCCGACGAGCGCGTGCTCGACGAGCTGGAGGCGGAGGGCCGCGTCGCCTTCCGCTACCTGGACATGAACCCGAACGGGTCGCTGCGCGACATCGCCGGCATCACCAACGCCGAGGGCAACGTCGTCGGCCTGATGCCGCACCCGGAGCACGCCGTCGAGCCGCTGATCGGAACCGGCCGCACCGACGGACTCGGTTTCTTCACCTCGATCATCAAGAAGCTGGTCAACGCATGAGCCTGGACACGGTCAAGCACGCGGCCGAGACCCCGGACGTCGAGCAGCCCTGGAAGGAGCTCGGCCTCAAGGAGGACGAGTACGCCCGGATCCGCGAGATCCTGGGCCGCCGCCCCACCGGCGCCGAGCTCGCCATGTACTCCGTGATGTGGTCCGAGCACTGCTCGTACAAGAGCAGCAAGGTCCACCTCAAGCAGTTCGGCGAGAAGGCCCCCGCCAACGACGCGATGCTCGTCGGCATCGGCGAGAACGCCGGCGTGGTCGACGTCGGCCAGGGGTACGCGGTCACCTTCAAGGTCGAGTCGCACAACCACCCCTCGTACATCGAGCCCTACCAGGGCGCGGCGACCGGCGTCGGCGGCATCGTCCGCGACATCCTCGCCATGGGCGCCCGCCCGGTCGCGGTCGTCGACCCGCTGCGGTTCGGCGCCGCCGACCACCCCGACACCAAGCGCGTCCTGCCGGGCGTCGTCGCGGGCATCGGCGGCTACGGCAACTGCCTGGGCCTGCCGAACATCGGCGGCGAGGTCGTCTTCGACGCCTGCTACCAGGGCAACCCGCTGGTCAACGCCGGCTGCATCGGCGTGATGAAGCACGAGGACATCCACCTCGCCAAGGCCTCCGGCCCCGGCAACAAGGTGATCCTCTACGGCGCCCGCACCGGCGGCGACGGCATCGGCGGCGTCTCGGTGCTGGCGTCGGAGACCTTCGACGACACCAAGCCCGCCAAGCGCCCGGCCGTCCAGGTCGGCGACCCGTTCCAGGAGAAGCTCCTCATCGAGTGCACCCTGGAGGTCTTCCAGGAGAAGCTCGTCGCGGGCATCCAGGACCTCGGCGGCGCCGGGCTGTCCTGCGCCACGTCCGAGCTGGCCTCCGCGGGCTCCGGCGGCATGCGCGTCGAGCTGGACACCGTGCCGCTGCGCGACGCGACCCTCTCGCCCGAGGAGATCCTCATGAGCGAGTCGCAGGAGCGCATGTGCGCGATCGTCGAGCCGCAGCACGTCGACCGCTTCCTGGAGATCTGCGAGAAGTGGGACGTCATCGCCACCGTCATCGGCGAGGTGACCGAGGGCGAGCGCCTGGAGATCTTCTGGCACGGCGAGCAGATCGTCGACGTCCCGCCGCGCTCGGTCGCCCATGAGGGCCCGACGTACCACCGTCCGTACGCCCGCCCGTCCTGGCAGGACGCGCTCCAGGCGGACGACGCGGGGAAGCTGGCCCGTCCGGCGGACGGCGCCGGGCTGCGCGAGCAGGTCCTCAGGCTGGTCGCGTCCCCGAACCAGGCGTCGAAGTCCTGGATCACCGACCAGTACGACCGGTTCGTGCAGGGCAACACCGTGCTCGCGATGCCCGAGGACGCCGGCATCGTCCGGATCGACGAGAAGTCGAACCTGGGCGTGGCCATGGCGACCGACGGCAACGGCCGGTACGCCAAGCTCGACCCGTACACCGGCGCGCAGCTCGCGCTGGCGGAGGCGTACCGCAACGTCGCCGCCACCGGCGCCAAGCCGCTCGCCGTCTCGGACTGCCTGAACTTCGGCTCGCCCGAGGACCCGGACGTCATGTGGCAGTTCGCCGAGGCCACCCGCGGTCTCGCGGACGGCTGCCTGGCGCTGGGCACCCCGGTCACCGGCGGCAATGTGTCGCTGTACAACCAGACGGGTGAGACGGCGATCCACCCGACGCCGGTCGTCGCCGTGCTCGGCGTGATCGACGACGTCTCCCGGCGCACGCCGGTCGCGTTCGCGCAGGAGGGCCAGCTGCTCTACCTGCTGGGCGACACGCGCGAGGAGTTCGGCGGCTCGGCGTGGTCCGAGGTCGTCCACGGCCACCTGGGCGGGCTGCCGCCCCAGGTCGACCTGGAGCGCGAGAAGCTGCTCGCCGAGATCCTGATCTCGGCCTCCCGCGACGGCATGATCGACGCGGCGCACGACCTCTCCGACGGCGGTCTGGTCCAGGCGGTCGCCGAGTCCTGCCTGCGCGGCGGGAACGGCGCCCGGCTGGTCGTGCCGGACGGGCTCGACGCGTTCACGTTCCTCTTCTCCGAGTCGGCGGGGCGCGCGGTCGTCTCGGTGCCGCGCAGCGAGGAGCTCCGCTTCAACGACATGTGCGGGGCGCGCGGTCTGCCCGCCGCCCGGATCGGTGTCGTGGACGGCGACGAGATCGAGGTCCAGGGCGAGTTCAGCATCCCGCTGAGCGAGCTGCGCACCGCGCACGAGGAGACCATTCCGGGTCTGCTCGCCTGACGAGCGGTCGGTTCTCCCACGGGGCGCCCGCGGGATGAACGGGACCGCGGGTTGCGGGACAGACGGGACCACGGGGCGGCCCCGTCCGGCGCATGGCGCTCGGACGGGGCCGCCCCGCTCCGTCCCCGTTACCTCGGGGCGGCGGCCCGCCTCCATGGATTTGACCGGGTAAATTATTTAACCCGAATCAAGATTCATCCTGGTACAGTGCCGCCATGACCGAGGGGATGAGCCTGCGCGAGCGCAAGAAGCTCCAGACGCGCCGCCGCCTGCTGACCGCGGCCACCGAGCTCTTCTCCGAGCGCGGCTTCGACAAGGTCTCGGTCGCCGAGATCGCCGAGGCGGCCGAGGTGTCGAAGATGACTGTCTTCAACTACTTCGACGGCAAGGAGGACCTGGTCCTCTCCCCGATGGCGGAGCACATCGGGGACGTCGCCCGCGCGGTACGGGGCCGGGCCCCCGGCGAGTCCGCCCTGGCCGCCGTGCGCGCCCAGTTCCTGGCCGCCGTCGAGCACCGCGAGCCCTCGGTCGGCATGAGCGATCTGCCGACGGTGCTCGGGGTGAGCCGGCTGATCCAGGAGACGCCGGCGCTGATGCTCCGGACCCACGTGCTCTCCCTGCGCAGTCACGAGCTGCTGACCGAGGTCCTGGTCGAGGAGGGGGAGGAGCCGCCCCTCGCCCGGATCGTGTCGGCCCAGCTGACCGGCACCCGCAACTCGCTCATCCACGCGAACCGGCAGCGGCTGCTGGCGGGCGAGTCGGCGGACACGATCGCCGCCGACGCCACCGCCCTCGCGGAACGCGGATTCGGCCTGCTCGCGCGGGGCCTGGGCGACTACGCGATCCGGCACTGAACGAGCCGCCGGGGGCGGCGCCGGCGCAGAACAGGCCGACGGCGTCGACAACGAGCGGCCCCGGCGGCGCGTCGACATCGAGCGGCCCCGGCCGCGTCGGCCGACGGGCCGCAGGCCGCGTACGTCCGCCGGACACTCCCTAGGTCCGCCGCAGGCCGTAGGCTCCGGGCATGCCGCCGTCCCAGAAACGTGCCCGCCGCTACGACCCGGTCCGGACCCGCAGCGCGGTCCTGGCGCAGTTCGCCCACGTCCGGGAGGCCGTCGGCACGCTGACGCCCGATCAGCTCGCGCTGCCGACCCGGCTCGGGGACTGGACCGTACGGGAGCTCGCCGCCCACCTGGCCCTGGGGCTCTCGCAGGTCGCACGGAGGCTGGAGGAGCCCGGGCCCGCCTCGCCCGAGCCCGGCACGAAGCTGCTCGACTGGCCCTTCACGACCGCGGACCGGGCCGCGCGCATCGACGCGGACACCCGGGCGCTCGCCGCGGACCGGCCCGATCTGGACGCGCTGTTCGGGGAGGTCGCCGGGCGGTTCGAGGAGCTGGTGCCCGGCGCGGGCGACGAACGGCTGCTGTCGACCCCGGCCGGGGCGATGCGCCTTACGGACGTCCTGGTCACCCGCGCCGTCGAACTCGTCGTGCACACCGACGACCTGAACGAGGCGGCCGGCCTCGGCATCCCGTACGACCGACAGGCGCTCGCCGCCTGCACCCGGCTGCTCGCCGACGCCCTCGCGGAGAAGGCGCCCGGGGGCTCGGTCGAGGTGCGCGTCCCGCCGTTCGCCGTGGTGCAGTGCGTGCAGGGCCCCCGGCACACCCGGGGAACGCCGCCCAACGTCGTCGAGACCGACCCGCTCACCTGGATCCGGCTCGCCACCGGCCGCGCGGAGTGGGCGCGGGCCCTCGACGACGCGAAGGTCGCGGCCAGCGGCGAACGGGCCGATCTCGCCGCCCTCCTGCCCCTGATGAGGTGAGGAACCCGCCCGCCGGGGCGAGGGGCCCGCACCCGCCGGGAACCGGACGCACCCGCCGGGAACCGGACGCACCCGCCGGGAGCCGGTCGCCCCGCCGCGGACCTGACGCCCCGCCGGAACCGGACCGCCGCCCCGGCCGTCACAGGGCCGTGGACCCGCGACGCGCGGCATCGGCGATCCTCGTCCGCCTCGCCGCCCCGGCCGCCTGCGATACGGGGGCGGGCACCCGGGCGGACGAAGCGGCGCCGGCCCGGGCGCCCCTCACGGGCGTCCGCTGGACCGTCGACTCGGTGACGATCGGCGCGGAGCGGACCGGGGCCCCGGACCGCGCCCACTTCACGATCGACGCCGAGGGCGGCGTCACGGGCGATCTCGGCTGCAACCGGTTCCGCGGCGGCGCCCTCTCCGGTTCCACGATCACGTTCGACGGCATCGGGACCACCAGGACGATGTGACCCGCCGCCCAGGCGAAGCCGGAACGGACGCTGCCGGGGATCGATCCTGGACGGACGGACGACGTACCGGATCGACGGGCGCACCCTGACCCTCGCCTCGGTGAACGGCGGGTCGCTCGGCGCCACGGCCCCGGAATCCGACGAGTGAGCCCCGCGGCCCCGGCCGCCCCCGCAGCCCCAGACTTCCCCGCTCGGGCGCCCCGGCCGCCCCGCGGTCGAGTCCGCTCACGGCTTCCGATCCGCCCCGCGGTCGCGGCGACCCGCACGTTCCAGGCCGCCCCGCGACCCCGTACACGCCCGATCCGACGCGTGCGGCCGCCTTTTCCGGTGTGAGGCTCGCCACGAAACAGGCGTTCGGCCGCGTTCCGCGCACCACCCCCGCCCGGTTCACCGAGCGCCACCAACCGGCCCGGCGACCGCCCCGCCCCGCGTGGCCGGAAATCGCCGCTATCGGGGCGCTGATCCGCATCGCCGCCGCCCTGTGGCCGATCAGCGCCCCGTGCCGCGCGGTCCCCGCGAACCGGGTTCGGTCACCGAGCGTGAGCGGCCGGTCGGGTCCCGGGGCCACCTCGGGGAGTGCTTACGCGATGGTCCGGCGCGGTATCCCGAATTCGGACCAGTGGTCGACCTCGCCTACACTCGGTGGCGTGCCTCGTGGTGATGGACGACTCAGCCACGACCTGCTCCCCGGAGAGAAGGGCCCCCAGGACGCATGTGGCGTCTTCGGTGTCTGGGCTCCCGGCGAAGAGGTCGCCAAGCTCACCTATTTCGGACTGTATGCCCTGCAGCACCGTGGACAGGAGTCCGCGGGTATCGCAGTGAGCAACGGGTCGCAGATCCTGGTCTTCAAGGACATGGGACTCGTCTCGCAGGTCTTCGACGAAACGTCCCTGGGATCCCTCCAGGGCCATATCGCCGTGGGCCATGCCCGCTACTCCACCACCGGAGCCTCGGTGTGGGAGAACGCGCAGCCGACGTTCCGTGCCACCGCGCACGGCTCGATCGCGCTGGGGCACAACGGCAACCTGGTCAACACGGCCCGCCTCGCCGAGATGGTCGCGGACCTGCCCCGCAAGGACGGCCGCGCCACCCAGGTCGCCGCGACCAACGACACCGACCTGGTGACCGCGCTGCTCGCCGGCCAGACGGACGACGACGGCAAGCCGCTCACCGTCGAGCAGGCCGCCCCGAAGGTGCTTCCCGACGTGAAGGGCGCCTTCTCCCTCGTCTTCATGGACGAGCACACCCTCTACGCCGCCCGTGATCCGCAGGGCATCCGCCCGCTGGTCCTCGGCCGCCTGGAGCGTGGCTGGGTGGTCGCCTCCGAGACCGCCGCCCTCGACATCTGCGGCGCCAGCTTCGTTCGCGAGATCGAGCCGGGCGAGCTCGTCGCCATCGACGAGAACGGGCTGCGCACCTCCCGGTTCGCGGAGGCGAAGCCGAAGGGCTGCGTTTTCGAGTACGTCTACCTGGCCCGCCCCGACACCGACATCGCCGGGCGCAACGTCTACCTCTCCCGGGTGGAGATGGGCCGCAGGCTCGCCGCCGAGGCCCCGGTCGAGGCCGACCTGGTGATAGCGACCCCGGAGTCCGGCACCCCCGCCGCCATCGGCTACGCGGAGGCCAGCGGCATCCCGTTCGGCTCCGGCCTGGTGAAGAACGCCTACGTCGGCCGCACCTTCATCCAGCCCTCGCAGACCATCCGCCAGCTGGGCATCCGCCTCAAGCTGAACCCGCTCAAGGAAGTCATCAAGGGCAAGCGCCTGGTCGTCGTCGACGACTCGATCGTCCGCGGCAACACCCAGCGCGCCCTGGTCCGGATGCTCCGCGAGGCGGGCGCCGCCGAGATCCACATCCGGATCTCGTCCCCGCCGGTCAAGTGGCCGTGCTTCTTCGGCATCGACTTCGCGACCCGCGCCGAGCTGATCGCCAACGGCATGACGGTCGACGAGATCGGCGCCTCGATGGGTGCCGACTCGCTCGCGTACATCTCGCTGGACGCCATGATCGAGGCGACCACGATCGCCAAGCCGAACCTCTGCCGCGCCTGCTTCGACGGCGAATACCCGATGGAGCTGCCGGACCCGGAGCTGCTCGGTAAGCAACTGCTGGAGACCGAGCTGGCGGCAGGACCCGCGGCGACCGCCGCGTCCGACGCCCTGCGTCGGCCGTGACGGCCCGGCCGTTCACCCGGCCCCACCAGCCCCGTATCTCCACACGAAAGATCCCAGGCCATGTCTGAGACAACAGGTGCTTCCTACGCGGCAGCGGGCGTCGACATCGAGGCCGGCGACCGCGCGGTCGAGCTGATGAAGAAGTGGGTGAAGAAGACCCGGCGCCCGGAGACCGAGGGCCTCGGCGGCCTCGGCGGCTTCGCCGGCCTCTTCGACGCCTCCGCCCTCAAGCGCTACGAGCGCCCGCTGCTGGCCTCCGCCACCGACGGCGTCGGCACCAAGGTCGACCTCGCCCGCAGGATGGGCGTGTACGACACCATCGGCCGCGATCTCGTCGGCATGGTCGTCGACGACCTCGTCGTGTGCGGCGCCGAGCCGCTCTTCATGACCGACTACATCTGCGTCGGCAAGGTCCACCCCGAGCGGGTCGCGGCGATCGTGAAGGGCGTCGCCGAGGGCTGCGTGCTCGCCGGCTGTTCCCTGGTCGGCGGCGAGACCGCCGAGCACCCGGGGCTGCTGGCGCCGGACGACTTCGACATCGCCGGCGCGGGCACCGGCGTGGTCGAGGCCGACCGGCTGCTGGGCCCGGACCGCATCCGCGAGGGTGACGCGGTGATCGCCATGGCGTCCTCCGGCCTTCACTCCAACGGGTACTCGCTCGTCCGCCACGTCTTCTTCGACCGGGCCGGCTGGACGCTGGACCGCGAGGTCGAGGAGTTCGGCCGGACCCTCGGCGAGGAGCTCCTGGAACCGACCCGGATCTACTCGCTGGACTGCCTCGCCCTCACCCGGACGACCGAGGTGCACGGCTTCAGCCATGTGACCGGCGGCGGCCTGGCCAACAACCTGGCCCGGGTCATCCCCGACCACCTGCACGCGAGGGTCGACCGTTCCACCTGGACCCCGGGCGCGGTCTTCGACCTGGTCGGCGAGGCCGGCAAGGTCGAGCGGCTGGAGCTGGAGAAGACGCTGAACATGGGCGTCGGCATGATCGCCGTCGTCCCCGCCGAATCCGTCGACGCCGCCCTCACCACCCTGGCCGACCGCGGGGTCGACTCCTGGGTCGCGGGCGAGATCACCGGACGCGGCGAGCACACCACGGGTGCGGAGCTGGTGGGTGACTACGCGCGGTAGTGCGGCGCGACGCGGCGGACCGGTGACCGGGGCGACCCGGTCGCTCCGCCGGCCGACGCGCCCGAACCCGCCGGGGCTCCGTGCCCACTCGACCGGCGGACCGGACCGGGGTAGCACAGAACCCGGTCCGGGCGAGGCCCGGACCGGGTCGGTGTGTCAGCGCGAGGTCAAGCGCCGCGGCGCTTTGACGCAGGACCGGACTTGTCGTCCTCGTCCTCGTCCTCGTCGTCGGTGTTGTACAGATCCGCGTACCGTGCGTACGGGTCGTCTTCCTCGTCTTCGAACGGCTCCGCGTTCGGTGGCTGACTTGAAGACGATGCGCCCAGCTCATTGGCCAGACGCGACAGGTCAGTCCCGCCGGTGCTGTACTTCAGCTGGCGGGCGACCTTGGTCTGCTTGGCCTTTGCCCGGCCGCGCCCCATGGCTCGACCCCCTCGGTGACGGGGCTCGACGGCCCCAGAGTCTTGACACGCGTTCATGTTTCAGGACGGACTCTCATCGGAGAGACCGTGCCCGTAGGGCTTCAACGGTACCTGCTTCCGCGACCATACGGTACGCCGCCCGCATCAAGCGCCCCGGAAGCCGACCGGCGAGAAGCCCCGTCCTCGCTGGTCAACTGCGATTTTAACCTCTTCCGGGCATGCGACCCGCCGACCGGCGTGAGACTTCTCTCCCCGGTCGGCGGGCCGTATGCTCCGGGGCGTCGGGTGACGCCCCGGTCACCCTCAGCGCCGGCGCGCCTCCGCCATCCGCTGCTCGGCGATCCGGTCGGCCGCGGCCGCCGGCGGGATGCCGTCTTCCTTCGCACGCGCGAATATGGCGAGCGTGGTGTCGAAGATCTTCGACGCCTTGGCCCTGCACCGGTCGAAGTCGAAGCCGTGCAGCTCGTCCGCCACCTGGATGACGCCGCCCGCGTTCACCACGTAGTCGGGGGCGTACAGGATCGACCGGTCCGCGAGGTCCTTCTCCACGCCCGGGTGCGCGAGCTGGTTGTTGGCCGCGCCGCACACCACCTTCGCCGTGAGCACGGCGACGGAGGCGTCGTTCAGCGCGCCGCCGAGCGCGCACGGGGCGTAGATGTCGAGGCCCTCGGTGCGGATCAGCGCCTCGGTGTCCGCGGCGACGGCGACCTCGGGGTGCTTCTCGGTGACGCGGCGCACCGACTCCTCGCGCACGTCCGTGATCACGACCTCGGCGCCGTCCGAGAGCAGGTGCTCGACCAGGTGGTGACCGACCTTGCCGACGCCGGCGACCGCTACTTTTCGGCCACGCAGCGTCGGGTCGCCCCAGAGGTGCTGCGCGGAGGCCCGCATGCCCTGGAAGACGCCGAACGCGGTGAGCACGGAGGAGTCGCCGGCGCCGCCGTTCTCGGGGGAGCGGCCGGTGGTCCAGCGGCACTCGCGGGCGACGACGTCCATGTCGGAGACGTAGGTGCCGACATCGCACGCGGTCACGTAGCGGCCGCCGAGCGAGGCCACGAAGCGGCCGTAGGCGAGCAGCAGTTCCTCGGTCTTGATCCGCTCGGGATCGCCGATGATCACGGCCTTGCCGCCGCCGTGGTCGAGGCCGGCCATGGCGTTCTTGTAGGACATGCCGCGCGACAGGTTCAGCGCGTCCGCGACGGCCTCCTCCTCGGAGGCGTACGGATAGAAGCGGGTGCCGCCGAGGGCCGGGCCCAGGGCGGTGGAGTGGAGGGCGATGACGGCCTTGAGGCCGCTGGCGCGGTCCTGGCAGAGCACGACTTGCTCGTGACCCCCCTGATCCGAGCGGAACAGGGTGTGCAGGACGCCGTCGGTTACATCGGTCACGGTGGTGACTCCCAAGTACGAAGCGGCGGAGGACCCTCCTGAAGGTGGGGAGGGCCGTGGACCGGCCCGGCAGGCGGGTCCGACTGGGCAAGAGGGTAAGTCCTGCGCGGGCCGGATCGGGCCGGGTGCCGGGGATCACCCCCCGGAGGAGTACGGGCATGACACGATCTATGGCATGTCGGTGGTGTCCTCGGTGCTCGTCCCGTACGCGTCCTACCTCCGGGTCTACGAACCGCTCGCCGCCTTCCCGGAGCCCGAGCGGGAGCACTGGACGCGATACGCGGGGCGCGCGCGGATCCCCACGGCGCAGGACGAACTGCGCCGGTCGCTCGCGGATTTGGCGGCCACCCCGCCGTCCGGGGTGCCGGCGCACGAGAGCGCGGACGCGTTCGTCGCGGAGGCGGACGGCGTGGTGTGCGTCTGCCCGTGGCGGACCAGGCTGCGCGGCTGGCTGGCGCTGCGGGAGCTGGCGGACATGTTCCCCGGGCCGGTGCTCGACGCGGTGCTGCCGCCGGTGGTGCGCGGGCAGGCGGTCGCGGACCACGAGCGGTGGGCGGAGCGCAATCCGGACGCCAGACCGTGGATCCTGACCGCGCTGTGGCAGGTGCCGGTGCGCTGGTTCGTGCTCTTCTCCGACGCGGAACGGGAGTACGCGGCGGCGGGCGCGGGCGGCGAGCCGCCGGTGCTGCGCTACCGGACGCCGATGGTGCAGGCCCGGCGCCGGCTGGCCCGCACGCTGCGGACCCTGCGCGAGACCGTCGACGAGGGGCCGCTGACCGAGGGGCTGGTGGAGGTGGGGCGCTGGCTGGAGGAGTTCCACCCGCGGTCCCTGGTGGAGCTGGACTACGCGGGACTGGTGCACGCGCTGCCGGCGGAGCGGCTGGCCGAGGACCGCTCGGCGGCCGATGTGGCCGAGGGGGTGGAGGCGCTGCGGGCCGGGGACGCCGACCGGGCGAGCGAGGCGTACGCCCGGCTGGCGGAGCGCTGGCGGGCGGTAAGAGATCGTCAGTTCGCGAACTGAACGCCCCCTTGTTCGCGTCTGAACCTCTGTGTCCTGTGACACGTGAGGATGAAGAGGCGGAAGAATACCCGAAAGGGCTTCGGGACCTACGTCCCGAACCGGGCCTTTGCCTCAAGCGTGATGGATAGCACTAACGGGGCTCTTGCGCCCTTCCCTACTCCTCGTGCCAAAATAGGACAAGGAGTCCGGGGAGGTCTCCTTCCGCCCAACTATGGGCGGATTGCTCTGCATTGCACGCTATGGGGGGTCTGGTGACTCCTGATCGCTCTGTGACTGATCGTCACGGTGGTGTGACTGTCCGCTATGGCATGGTCCATCGGCTTCCGTCGCTGATGAACACCTGGGAGGGCAATTCCATCGGTTTGGCCGACGTGGCTGGACGGATGGTGTAGTTGTAGTGCCGAGGACAAGCCGTTCGTCCTATAACCGACTCGGCCCGCGTCCGCCATTTCGGGCAACGCGGGTCAAGGTGCAGAATTTAGAGGAAAGAACCGAGATGGTTCGGTTCTCCCGAGGAGGCCGCTCATGACCGCTCGCACCCCTGATGCCGAGCCGCTGCTGACCCCGGCTGAGGTCGCCACGATGTTCCGCGTGGACCCGAAGACGGTTACCCGCTGGGCGAAGGCGGGCAAGCTCACGTCCATCCGCACGCTCGGTGGACACCGCCGGTACCGCGAGGCAGAGGTCCGCGCACTGCTCGCGGGTATTCCGCAGCAGCGCAGTGAGGCCTGACACACCCCCTGTCGCCGCGCCACATCCGGGCCGCCGGGTCCCCCAACCCGCACAGGTCCGCCCATAGCTCCACATGACGGGCGCCCGCCCCAACGGGCGCCATACCTGTGCGACACGGGTACGTCGTTCGATCGCGCTGGACTCCGCCGGGTCCGGCGCGATCTCGTTTCGCGTTCCGCCGCCCCGGGCGGGGCTCCTTCCGGAGCCCTGTCCGGGGCGGCGTGCGTGTGTGACCCACGCCGCTTCCGCCTGTCCCCGGGGGCCGTTGGAAACCGGGCGTCCGGTCGGCTCCGGGGCGCGGCGGCGGTGCGGGCCCCGTGCCGCCTCGCGCGCCGCCGGTCGACGGGACCCGTGTGGTGTCCGTCGCTCTCCTCGGGTGCTGCCGTCCGGGAGGTGCAATTGCACATATTAAATTCGGGAGTTGTAGGAAGGGCGTAAGGTCACCTGTTCGTAAATCTCCTTTAGTGACTCCCGTCACATCGCTCGAAGTGGGCCGCGGGACGCCCTCGGATCCATGTCGGCACTTGTCCCGCCTCGGCCGTCGGGTGGGGCCTTCGGGCCCGATCCCCGAGACGCCGCTCTGACGCCCTGCGGGGGCCGGGTCGTGGGTTCGACGTCGGCTCGGCCTCAAAGGCCGCCACAGGGCCCCTGAGGGCCTCCGGGCGGGGCTGACGGCCGGTCAGGGAGGTTGGGGCGCACGGGGGATGGGGTGATCCGGGGGTGGGGCGCGCCGCGGAGGCGGGATGCGCCCGGGGGAGGGGGGCGGCCCCGGGCCGGTGGGGCGCCGGGCGCGTTCGCGGGCGTCCGGGCGTGGCCCGGGGCGACCGCGCGGGCTGGGGCGCGGGTGACGGTCGCGAGGTGCGGGTGGTGGTCACGAGGCGTGGAGCGCGGGGTGTGCGGACGGGGCGGCCCGAGCGGCCGGCGGGCGGGCCCGCCCGCTCGCCCGGAAGCTCCCGGCGGTCCCGAGGCGTCCCGGAGGCCCTGGGGCCCCGGCGGCCCCGGCGGACGGGTGGCCCGCCGCCCGGCACACGCGAAAGCCCGGATCCAGGGGATCCGGGCTTCCTCACTGCGGTCCTGACGGGATTTGAACCCGCGGCCTCCACCTTGACAGGGTGGCGAGCACTCCAAACTGCTCCACAGGACCAGGTTTTCGCTGCCGCCTTGCGGCTGGCTGCGGAAACAGACTGTACAGCAGTTCCGAGGGTGCGGTCGACTTCACCCGAGGTGACCGCACCGTCACGGCGCCGGGGACCCCGCCCGCGCGCCGCCCGCCCCGCCCGCGGAGCCGTCCGGCCAGGTCAGGAGGGTCCCGCCGGGGCGAACCGGAACGGCCCGTCCCGGTCACGGGGCGGCGGCGTCGATCGCCTTCACGATCCGCTTGTCGGAGACCGGGTAGGCCGTCCCCAGGGCGTGCGCGAAGTAGCTGACCCGGAGCTCCTCGATCATCCAGCGGATGTCCAGGACCTCCTGCGGGACGGGCCTGCCCTGCGGCAGCTGCTCCAGCAGCCAGGCGTACTCGTCCTGCATCTCGTGGACCTTCGCCATGCGCGTGGTGTCGCGCTGGACGGCCGTCGGCATCTGCTGGAGCCGGCGGTCCGCGGCGACCAGGTAGCGCATCAGGTCGGACAGCCTGCGCAGCCCGGTCGCGGTGACGAAGCCCGCCGGCATCAGGGCCGTGAGCTGCTCCCGCACGTCGGCGACGTTGGCGAGCAGGGCGGGGCTGCGGGTGTCCTTCAGCCGCCGCTCGCACGCCTGCCAGGCGGCCAGCACCTGCTGCACCTGCTTGACCGTGTGCTCGGTCAGCGCGACCAGGTCGGCGCGCACCTTGTCGAACAGCGTGCGGTACGACGCCTCGTCCCAGGCGGGGCCGCCGTGCGCGGCGATCAGCCGGTCGGCGGCGGCCGTCGCGCAGTCCTCGAAGAGCGCCTGGACGGAGCCGTGCGGGTTGGCGGACAGGGCCAGCTTCTGCTGGTTCGTCATCTTGTCCAGGGCGAACTTCGCCGGGTTCACCGGCACGTTCAGCATGATCAGCCGACGGGTGCCCAGCCACATCGACCGCTGCTGCTCGGCCTCGGTGTCGAAGAGCCGTACGGCCACGCTCGTGCCCTCGTCCACCAGAGCCGGGTACGCCTTGACCGGCTGACCGGTCCCTCCCCGAGCTCTCGACCTCGCTCGACCGGGGGAGACCCCATCGGTCTCGAAGACCCGGTTCAGCGTGCCGATCGTCCAGTCCGTGAGGCCCGAACGCTCGACGGACTCGCCCGAGGGGCCCGCGGTGGCCGCGGCGGCCTTGGAGAGGGCCTGACGGGCCTTGGGCCGCAGCCGGAGCCGCAGCGCCTCCAGGTCCTTGTCCTCGGCCACCTTGCGGCGCCGCTCGTCGACGATCCGGAAAGTGATCTTCAGGTGCTCGGGGACGCGGCTCAGGTCGAAGTCGTCCGCCGTGACCGGCACGCCGACCATCCGCTGGAGCTCGCGCGCGAGCGTGACCGTCAGCGGCTCCCGCTGTGGCACCGGGCCGCCGGAGGCGGACGGAACGGCCCGGTCCAGGAACTTCTCCGCGTAGTTCGGCGCGGGGACGTAGTGCCGGCGTATCGGCTTGGGCAGCGACCGGATCAGCTCCGTGACCACCTCCAGGCGCAGGCCCGGGATCTGCCAGTCGAAGCCCTCGGCGGTGACCTGGTTGAGCACCTGGAGCGGGATGTGGACGGTCACGCCGTCGGCGTCCGCGCCGGGCTCGAACTGGTACGTCACCCGGAACTTGAGCTTCCCCTGCCGCCAGGAGTCCGGGTAGTCGTCCTTGGTGACGGCCCCGGCCTTCTCGTTGATCAGCATCGAGCGCTCGAAGTCCAGCGCCTCCGGCTCGTCCCGGCGCTTGTGCTTCCACCAGGAGTCGAAGTGCGCCCCGGAGACCACGTGCTCGGGGATCCGCTGGTCGTAGAAGTCGAAGAGCGTCTCGTCGTCCACCAGGATGTCGCGGCGGCGGGCGCGGTGCTCCAGCTCCTCGACCTCGCCCAGCAGCTTGCGGTTGTCGTGGAAGAACTGGTGGTGCGTCCGCCAGTCGCCCTCCACCAGGGCGTGGCGGATGAACAGCTCGCGGGAGGTCTCCGGATCGATCCGGCCGAAATTGATCTTGCGCTGGGCGACGATCGGCACTCCGTACAGCGTGACCCGCTCGAAGGCCATCACCGCCGCCTGGTCCTTCTCCCAGTGCGGCTCGCTGTAGGCGCGCTTCAGCAGATGCTGGGCCAGCGGTTCGATCCACTCCGGCTCGACCTTGGCGTTGACCCGCGCCCACAGCCGGGAGGTCTCGACCAGCTCGGCCGACATCACGAACCGCGGCTGCTTCTTGAAGAGCGCCGACCCCGGGAAGACCGCGAACTTGGCGCCGCGGGCGCCCAGGTACTCGTTCTTGTCGGTGTCCTTCAGCCCGATGTGCGAGAGCAGCCCGGACATCAGCGAGACGTGCACCGACTGCTCGGGCGCGTCCTCCTCGTTGAGGTGGATGTCCATCTGCTTGGCGACCGTGCGCAGCTGCGCGTAGATGTCCTGCCATTCGCGGATGCGCAGGAAGTTCAGATACTCCTGTTTGCACATCCGGCGGAAGCTGGATGAGCCGCGTTCCTTCTGCTGCTCGCGGATGTACCGCCACAGGTTCAGGAACGCCAGGAAGTCGGAGGTCTCGTCCTTGAAGCGGGCGTGCTGCTGATCGGCCTGCGTCTGCTTCTCCGCGGGCCGCTCGCGCGGGTCCTGGATGGAGAGCGCGGCGGCGATCACCATGACCTCGCGGACGCAGCCGTTGCGGTCGGCCTCGACGACCATGCGCGCCAGCCGCGGGTCGACGGGCAGCTGGGAGAGCTTCCGCCCGAGCGGGGTGAGCCGCTGCCCCCTCCGCTTCTCGGGCTTCGCCCCGGGCGCCTCCTCGCGGGCGGCCTTCTCGTTCTGCTCCAGCGCGCCGAGCTCCTGGAGGAGCTGGACGCCGTCGCGGATGTTGCGGTGGTCCGGCGGGTCGATGAAGGGGAACCGCTCGATGTCGCCGAGGCCGGCCGCGGTCATCTGGAGGATGACGGAGGCGAGGTTGGTGCGCAGGATCTCGGGGTCGGTGAACTCCGGACGGGTCAGGAAGTCGTCCTCGGAGTACAGCCGGACGCAGATGCCGTCCGAGGTGCGGCCGCAGCGGCCCTTGCGCTGGTTGGCGCTGGCCTGCGAGATCCGCTCGATCGGCAGGCGCTGGACCTTGGTGCGGTGGCTGTAGCGGGAGATCCGGGCGGTGCCCGGATCGATCACGTACTTGATGCCGGGGACGGTCAGCGAGGTCTCCGCGACGTTCGTCGCCAGCACGATCCGCCGCCCGGTGTGCCGCTGGAAGACGCGGTGCTGCTCGGCGTGCGAGAGACGGGCGTAGAGCGGCAGCACCTCGGTGTGGCGGAGGTTCCGCTTGTTCAGCGCGTCCGCGGTGTCGCGGATCTCGCGCTCGCCGGAGAGGAAGACCAGGATGTCGCCGGGGCCCTCGGACTGGAGCTCGTCGACGGCCTCGCAGATCGCGGTGATCTGGTCCCGGTCGGAGTCGGCCGTGTCTTCGGCGTCCTCCTCCAGCAGCGGCCGGTATCGCACCTCCACCGGGTACGTACGCCCGCTGACCTCGATGATCGGGGCGTCGCCGAAGTGCCGCGAGAACCGCTCGGGGTCGATCGTCGCGGAGGTGATGACGACCTTGAGGTCCGGCCGCCTGGGCAGCAGGCCGGCCAGATAGCCGAGCAGGAAGTCGATGTTCAGCGACCGCTCGTGGGCCTCGTCGATGATGATCGTGTCGTACGCGCGCAGCTCGCGGTCCGTCTGGATCTCCGCGAGCAGGATGCCGTCCGTCATCAGCTTCACGAACGTCGCGTCGGGGTTCACCTGGTCGGTGAAGCGGACCTTCCAGCCGACCGCCTCGCCCAACGGGGTCTTCAGCTCGTCCGCGACGCGCTCGGCGACCGTACGGGCCGCGATCCGGCGGGGCTGGGTGTGCCCGATCATGCCCCGGACGCCGCGCCCCAGCTCCATGCAGATCTTCGGGATCTGCGTGGTCTTGCCCGAGCCCGTCTCCCCGGCGACGATCACGACCTGGTGGTCGCGTATCGCCTCCAGGATCTCGTCCTTCTTCTGGCTGACCGGAAGCTGCTCCGGATACGACACTGCGGGCGCCCGTCCGGCGCGCAGCGCGAGCCGTTCGGCGGCCTTGCCGGCCTCGGTGGCGATCTCGTCCAGCACGGCCTGCCGGGCCTCGGGCTTGCGGATGCGGCGCGCCCCGTCGAGACGGCGGCCGAGCCGGTGTGCGTCGCGGAGCGAGAGCTCTCCGAGCCGGGTCTGGAGATCGGCGAAGGAAGTAGACATACGGACCCCAGGATCTCACCCGGGCGCGAGGAACGGCGAACGCATTTCGCGCGGCCCGGTTCAGCGCGTCGGACGCCGGCCGGCGTCGCACGGCCGCGCGGAACGCCGGCACGTACCATTTCGGGCAGCCGACGTCTTCGGGCAGCCGCTGTCCCGGGCCGCCGGCCCCTTCCCGTCGCCCTCCCGCGGCTCTCCCGCCGCCCGTCCCGTCGCCCGTCCAGCGTCCGTCCCGTTGCCCGTCCTGTTGCCCGTCCCGTCCGGAAAGGCCGGTCGTCGTGCCCGTGTCCGCGTCCATGACCGCGTCCCGTACGCGGTGGAGCTGCCTGCTGGCGGTGTGCGCGGTCGTGCTGGCGCTGTTCTGCGGACCGGGGAGGGACGCCGCGGGCGAGGGGGCGAGCGCCGGGACCACGGCCGGGTCCACAGCCGGGGTCACTGCCGGGGCCGCCGCCACCGGCCCGGCCGCCGCCACCGGCCCGCGCGCGGGCGCGGTCACCGCTCCGGGCGCGGTCGCGCACGCGGTCTCGGACGCGGCGGACGCTCCCGGCGCGACGAACACGACGAGCGCTCCGGACGCCCCGGGCGCGACGGGCGTTCCGGACGCGGCGAGCGCTCCGGACGTGATGAGCGCTCCGGGCGCGGCGAGCGCTCCGGACGTGATGAGCGCTCCGGGCGCGACGGGCGTTCCGGCCGTCGCGGACGCATACGCGCCCACGCGAGCGCTCCCGGACCCGGCGACCGGCCCGGCCGAGGCCGTGGACCCGGCGACCGTCCGGGCCGTCGCCACGGACCCGGACCCGCGCCCCGCCCCCGTTCCCGGATGCGGCAAGAGCCGGAAGCACGAGGACGGCGAACCCGCCCTGCCGGGCCGGTCCCGCGCCGCGTCCGACCAGGTGCCCGGCCTCACCGAATGGGGCCTTCCCGCCGCCACCGGCACGGGACCGGTCGACCCGCCCGTCCGGATACGGCTGCGCGCCCCGGCGCCCGCCGCGCCCACGCCCGTGGAGCTCTCCGTACTGAGGGTGTAGACGACGGCCGGAGTTCCTCCCGCCGTCCCCCCATTCCTCCGCGCGCGCCCTCCGCTGCCGCGCCGTCCGTACGGAGTTTCCGCATGCCCAAGTCCGCTTCCGAGCCCACCCCCGAGCGCACCTCCAAGCCCGCGCGCACGCCGGCGCGCAAGCCCTCGTCCCGTAAGCCGTCGTCCCGCAAGCCCCTGCTCTACGGGGCCGGGGTCGTGCTCGCCGCCGCCGCGCTCGGCTTCGTCTCCTACCGGGCCACCGCCCCCGACCACTCCTCCACGTCCTCGGCCGCCGACGTCACCGCGGATCCGGACGCCGGGGTCTACCCGGCGCTGGAGAAGCTCGCCCGGCGCGACGCCGGCGACGGGCTCGCCCAGGGCCGGGCCGACGCCCCCGTCGTCCTCATCGAGTACGCCGACTTCAAGTGCGGCTACTGCGGCAAGTTCGCCCGCGACACCGAACCCGCCCTGGTGAAGAAGTACGTCGACGACGGCACCCTGCGCATCGAGTGGCGCAACTTCCCGATCTTCGGGGCCGAGTCCGAGGCCGCCGCCCGCGCCGCCTGGGCCGCCGGGCAGCAGGGCCGCTTCTGGGAGTTCCACCGCGCCGCGTACGCCGAGGGCGCCAAGGAGAAGGGGTTCGGCAAGGCCCGGCTGAAGGCCCTCGCCCAGCAGGCCGGCGTCGCGGACCTCGACCGGTTCGCGCGCGACGCGGACAGCGAGGAGGCCGCCGCCGCGGTGAGCGCGGACCAGGAACAGGGGTACGGCATCGGCGCCACCTCCACCCCGTCGTTCCTGATCAACGGCCGCCCGATCGCCGGTGCGCAGCCCATGGAGACCTTCGTCGACGCCATCGAGGCGGCGGCCGGGAAGGCCCGCGCGGCCACCCCCCGGCCCTCGGGCACCGGCGCCGGCCGCGACGCGGGCGGCGCGGAATGACGGCCGACATCGGCTACTTCGCGGCCTTCCTCGGCGGGCTGCTCGCCCTGGTCAGCCCGTGCAGCGCCCTGCTGCTGCCGGCCTTCTTCGCGTACTCCATCGACTCCGCCTCGCGGCTGCTGGCCCGTACCGGCATCTTCTACGCGGGCCTGGCCACCACCCTGGTCCCGCTCGGCGCCGCGGGGTCGTTCGCCGGGCGGCTCTTCTACGGCCACCGCGACGCGCTCGTCCTCGGCGCGGGATGGCTGATCATCGCGCTGGGCGTCGCGCAGATCGTGGGCCTGGGCTTCGCCTCGCGCCGGATCGCCGCCCTCAGCGGCCGGATCCGCCCGACCACCGCGCTCTCGGTCTACGCGCTGGGCGCCGTATACGGACTGGCCGGTTTCTGCGCGGGGCCGATCCTCGGCAGCGTCCTGACCGTGGCGGCGGTCAGCGGCAGCCCGGTCTACGGCGGGCTGCTGCTCGCCGTCTACGCCCTGGGCATGGCGGTCCCGCTCTTCCTGCTCGCCCTGCTCTGGGAGCGGTTCGAGCTGGGCCGCCGGGCCTGGCTGCGCGGCCGCGCCCTCCGGCTCGGCCGTTTCGAACTGCACACCACGACGCTGCTGTCCGGGCTCTTCTTCATCGGTCTCGGGGTGCTGTTCCTGGTGTACGACGGGACGACCGCCCTGCCCGGGCTGCTGGGTGTGGACCAGTCGTTCGCCGTCGAGCAGTGGGCCCGGACGGTCGGGACGCGGGTGAAGGACGGGCCGGCGCTGGTGATCGCGGTCGCCGTGGTGCTGCTGGTCCTGGCGGTACGGGCGTGGCGCGGCCGGCGTACGCCCGCCGGGACCGAACCGGGCGGCGTGAACTCGGCGGACCGCGAGGAGGTGTGACACGACGAAGGCCCCGTCCATCGGACGGGGCCTTCGGGCGGTGGCTGGGGCCGGGATCGAACCGGCGACCTATCGCTTTTCAGGCGATCGCTCGTACCAACTGAGCTACCCAGCCACGCAGCTCGCGTAAGCTGCAGCGGTCCTGACGGGATTTGAACCCGCGGCCTCCACCTTGACAGGGTGGCGAGCACTCCAAACTGCTCCACAGGACCAAGCTATGTGCGAGAACAAGTCTCGCACACGGTGATGCGTGCCCCCAACGGGATTCGAACCCGTGCTACCGCCTTGAAAGGGCGGCGTCCTGGGCCACTAGACGATGAGGGCTAAGGGCCCACCTGGGCGCCTTCCGGCGCGTCGGGGACGTGAGAAGCATATGGGATGCCGGGGGCTATCGCCAAAACGGTTTACGGGCCGGTCCCGGCGGGGGTGCGAGAGGGGCGCGGAGAGCGGGCGCGCGGCCATGACCTGCGTCGGGGCGGGCCGGGCGGGCGTACGGGAGAATGGCGGGGTGCTGGAGATGACGCGCGAGGAGTTCGAGGAACTGGTCGCCGAGGCGCTGGACCGGATCCCGCCGGAGCTGACACGGCTGATGGACAACGTGGCGGTGTTCGTCGAGGACGAACCGGACCCGGCCGATCCGGAGCTGCTCGGGCTGTACGAGGGCACGCCGCTGACCGAGCGCGGCGAGTGGTACGCGGGAGTGCTGCCGGACCGGATCACCGTCTACCGCGGGCCGACGCTCCGGATGTGCGAGTCGCGCGAGGACGTGGTCGCGGAGACCGAGATCACGGTCGTCCATGAGATCGCCCACCACTTCGGCATCGACGACGAGAGGCTGCACGCGCTCGGCTACGGGTGAGCGCGCGGCCCCGGGCGACGCGTCCGGCTTCCCGGCGCGCGGATCGGGCGCCGTTCCTCCTGCTCCTTCGCCCATCGGCTTCCCGGTGCGCGCGGCCGGCGGCCGGCGCGGGGGATCGGGCGTACGGGCGCGAGCGGCGCTCGGCGTGTACGCGCGGAGCCCGTGTGGGCCCCGGACGCCCGGGCGGCGGGGCCGGGGCCCGGGGCGCGCGGCCGGCGTGGGCGGCGTGGGCGGCGTCCGGGCGGTCGGTGGCGGGGCCCAGGGGCGCTCGGGGAACGCGGGGGGCGGGTGCGCCGTGCGCGCGGGCGTGCACGGCACGCGGGGGCGCGGTGACCGAGCCGTACGAGGACGCGGCTCAGGGGGCGTGCGGGAGGTGCGGCTGACGCGCGGGCGACGCGCGCGCCGGACTCATGGGGCGTGTCCCCGGCGGGTCGCCGGTAGTTGGACACATGGGGGCACATGGCCGGCCGTTCCGGCCCGTGCCGCTTCGCCCGCCCCTCCCGCCGCTCTCCCCGCCCCGCTCCTCCCCGTCTTCTGCTCCCCGCCCCGCTCCTCCCCGTATCCCCCCGGAGGTACCGCCCGTGCGCCAACTGTCCGTTTCCGCCCGCTGGGCGGCCGTCATCGCGGTGACGGCCGCCGCGTCCGCAGGCTGTATGAGCATCGGCGACGACGAGGGCAAGCCCGCCTCGAAGCCGTCGTCCAGGCCGAAGGGGAGCACGGCCGGGCCGGACGGCGACACCGTCTCCGGCGCGGGCGGCTCCCGCTTCGGCGGCGGGCGCGCCGAGGCGCACTCCGAGCGGGAGACGGCCGAGTCCACCGCGCCGAGCGCCTCCGCCGCCCCCTCGGACTCGCCCGGCGCCCTGCCCCGGGCGGAGCAGGGCGGGGCGGACGCGCCGGAGGAGCCGGGCGTTCCGGCGCCGCCGCGCGGCAGCGGGCAGCCGCGGCCCGAGAGCTCGCAGCCGGGCGCCGAGACGCCGCAGCGGCCGGAGACCCCGCCGCCGTCCGAGCCGCCCGCCCCCGAGCCGCCGGTCACCCCCCAACCGGAGCCCTCGGAACCGTTGCCGCAGCCGTCCTCCTCCCCGGCGGCCGAGCTCCGCGCCTACGCGATGAGCCTGCCGAGCGAGGAGGAGGGGCTGGGGACGCCGGACGCCTCGCCGCAGACGGGTCCGGCGCAGACGAATCCGGCGTAGCCGGGCCCGGCATGGCGCGCGGGGGCGCGCGGGAGGGGGCCGGGCGGCGGCGCCGGGCGACCCCGGGCGCGCGGGCGCGGTTTGCGCGATGCGGGGGTGAGTGCGTATGGTGGCAGATCGTTTGATCCCATTGCCCGGCGCCGAAACAGAAGCGCGCCGTGTGGCGCGTACTCTCCCTTGCCGTGGCTGGACCGCATTGAGGCGGTCGAAATTGCGAATCACGGAGTTACGGGCGCGTGCCGAGACTCCGGAAGGTTTCGCATTTCGCATGTCAATTTCCAGTTCTGACCGCGCCGTCATGCCCGAGAGCATCGAGAACGAGCAGCTCGTCGAGGCCGAGCAGGCCGTCGAGACCGAGCAGCTCGAAGCGCAGTCCGCCGAGGCCCAGCGGTCCGTCGGGACCGAGGCGTCCGTCGAGGCCGAGCAGGCCGTCGCCGCCGACGCCGAGCGGGACGACGAGGAAGGCGCCGACGAGTCCGGCCCGTCCGTCACCTTCGCCGACCTGGGGCTGCCCGAGGGCATCGTCCGCAAGCTCGCGCAGAACGGCGTGACCACGCCCTTCCCGATCCAGGCCGCGACCATCCCGGACGCCCTGGCCGGCAAGGACATCCTGGGCCGCGGCCGTACCGGTTCCGGCAAGACGCTCTCCTTCGGCCTGCCGACCCTGGCCGCCCTGGCCGACGGCCGGACCGAGAAGAAGAAGCCCCGCGCGGTCATCCTCACCCCGACCCGTGAGCTCGCGATGCAGGTCGCGGACGCGCTCCAGCCGTACGGCGACGTGCTCGGCCTGAAGATGAAGGTCGTCTGCGGCGGTACGTCGATGGGCAACCAGATCTACGCCCTGGAGCGCGGCGTCGACATCCTCGTCGCCACCCCGGGCCGGCTGCGCGACATCATCAACCGGGGCGCCTGCTCCCTGGAGAACGTCCAGGTGGCCGTCCTCGACGAGGCCGACCAGATGTCCGACCTGGGCTTCCTGCCCGAGGTCACCGAGCTGCTCGACCAGGTCCCGGCCGGCGGCCAGCGCATGCTCTTCTCCGCCACGATGGAGAACGAGATCGGCACGCTGGTCAAGCGCTACCTGAACAGCCCGGTCAGCCACGAGGTCGACAGCGCCCAGGGCAACGTCACGACCATGACGCACCACGTCCTCGTGGTGAAGCCGAAGGACAAGGCGCCGGTCACCTCCGCCATCGCCGCCCGCAAGGGCCGCACCATCATCTTCGTCCGCACCCAGCTGGGCGCCGACCGCGTCGCCGAGCAGCTCGTCGAGGCGGGCGTCAAGGCGGACGCGCTCCACGGCGGCATGACGCAGGGCGCCCGCACCCGGGTGCTCGCGGACTTCAAGGACGGTTACGTCAACGCGCTCGTCGCGACCGACGTGGCCGCCCGGGGCATCCACGTCGACGGCATCGACCTGGTGCTGAACGTGGACCCGGCCGGCGACCACAAGGACTACCTGCACCGTTCGGGCCGCACCGCCCGCGCCGGCAAGTCCGGGGTCGTCGTCTCGCTGGCGCTGCCGCACCAGCGCCGTCAGATCTTCCGCCTGATGGAGGACGCGGGCGTCGACGCCTCGCGCCACATCGTGTCCGGGGCGGGCGCCTTCGACCCGGAGGTCGCGGAGATCACCGGCGCCCGTTCGCTGACCGAGGTCCAGGCCGACTCGGCGGCCAACGCCGCCAAGCAGGCCGAGCGCGAGGTCGTCGAGCTGACCAGGCAGCTGGAGCGGGTCCAGCGCCGCGCCAACGAACTGCGCGAGGAGGCGGACCGCCTGGTCGCCCGGGCCGCGCGCGAGCGGGGCGAGGACCCCGAGGCCGCGGTGGCCGAGGTCGTCGCCGAGGCGGAGGCCGCCATCGAGGCCGCCGTCTCCGTGCCGGAGCAGCCCTCCGCGCGGGACGACCGGCGCGACGAGCGCGGCAACTTCGAGCGTCGCGACAGCCGCGACAGCCGTGACAGCCGTGACAGCCGTGACGGCCGGGGCGGTTACCGCGGAAGCTCCGACCGCCGTGACGACCGTGGGGACCGCGGGGACCGTGGTTTCCAGCGCCGTGACGACCGTTCGTCGGGTGGTTTCCGTCGTGACGGCGACCGTCCGTCCTTCGGCCGCGACCGTCGTGATGACCGTGGGGAGCGCGGGGACCGTGGTTTCCAGCGCCGCGATGACCGTTCGTCGGGTGGTTTCCGTCGTGACGGCGACCGTCCGTCCTTCGGCCGCGACCGTCGTGATGACCGTGGGGAGCGCGGGGACCGTGGTTTCCAGCGCCGTGACGACCGTTCGTCGGGTGGTTTCCGTCGTGACGGCGACCGTCCGTCCTTCGGCCGCGACCGTCGTGACGACCGTCCGTCGGGCGGCTTCCGCTCCGGTGGCGGCGACCGCCCGTACAACCGGGACCGGCGCGACGACCGCCCCTCCAGCGGCTTCCGTTCCGGCGGCGGCGACCGCCCGTACGGCCGGCGTGACGACCACCGCGGCACCGGTTCCTTCGGCCGCCGCGAGGACAAGCCGCGCTGGAAGCGCAACGGCTGAGGCCATGACGCCGACCCACTGACCGGCGACGGAAGGCGGGCCCGCTCCTTCGGGACGGGCCCGCCTTCCGCGTCTCCGCCTCGGCCGCAGGGCCGTTCCCGGCGTCCGCGACGCGGCCGTACGACCGTCCCCGGCGTCCGCGACCCGGCCGTACGGGGCCGTTTCACCCTCCCCGCGGCCCGCCCGGTTCACCGGCACGGCCCCGGTGACCGCATGGCCGCGCCTCCGCGCGGGAACCGCTGGGGGCATGACAAAAGACACGGGTGAGGACAGGACACCGCCGGGCGTGTCCGACGAGGAACGCCTCGCACAGCTCGGGTACACCCAGACGCTGGCCCGGCGCATGTCGGCGTTCTCCAACTACGCGGTCTCGTTCACGATCATCTCGGTGCTCTCCGGCTGCCTCACGCTCTATCTCTTCGGCATGCGGACCGGCGGGCCCGCCGTCATCACCTGGGGCTGGGTCGGCGTCGGGCTGATGACGCTGTTCGTCGGCCTGGCGATGGCCGAGATCTGTTCGGCGTACCCGACCTCCGCCGGCCTCTACTTCTGGGCCCATCGGCTGGCCCCGCCCCGCACCGCGGCGGCCTGGGCTTGGTTCACGGGCTGGTTCAACGTCCTGGGCCAGGTCGCGGTCACGGCTGGGATCGACTTCGGGGCGGCGTCCTTCCTGGGCGCCTACCTGAACCTCCAGTTCGGCTTCGAGGTCACGCCGGCCCGCACGATCCTGCTCTTCGCCGCGATCCTGCTGCTGCACGGGCTGCTCAACACCTTCGGCGTCGGCATCGTCGCCTTTCTGAACAGCGTGAGCGTGTGGTGGCACGTCCTCGGCGTCGTCGTCATCGTCGGCGCGCTGACCTTCGTCCCGGACACGCATCAGCCGGCGTCGTTCGTCTTCACCGGGTTCGTGAACGGGACCGGCTGGGGCAGCGGCCTCTACGTCGTGCTGCTCGGCCTGCTGATGGCCCAGTACACGTTCACCGGCTACGACGCCTCCGCCCACATGACGGAGGAGACCCACGACGCGGCGACGGCCGGCCCGCGCGGCATCGTCCGGTCCATCTGGACCTCCTGGATCGCCGGTCTCGCCCTGCTCCTCGGCTTCACGTTCGCCATCCAGTCCTACGAGGGGGCGCTGAACTCCCCGACGGGCGCCCCGCCCGCCCAGATCCTCCTGGACGCCCTCGGCGCGACCACGGGCAAGCTCCTGCTGCTGATCGTGATCGGCGCCCAGCTGTTCTGCGGCATGGCCTCCGTCACCGCCAACAGCCGCATGATCTACGCCTTCTCCCGGGACGGGGCGCTGCCCTTCTCCCGCCTCTGGCACACCGTCAGCCCCCGCACTCGCACCCCCGTCGCCGCGGTCTGGCTCGCCGCCCTCGGCGCCCTCGCCCTGGGCCTGCCGTACCTGATCAACGAGACGGCGTACGCGGCGGTGACCTCGATCGCCGTGATCGGCCTGTACATCGCCTATGTCGTCCCCACCCTGCTCCGCCTGCTCCGGGGCGACGACTTCACCCCCGGCCCCTGGCACCTGGGCCGCTGGTCCCGCCCGATCGGCGCCGTCGCGGTGGTCTGGGTCCTGGTCATCACGGTGCTCTTCATGCTGCCGCAGGTCTCGCCGGTCACCTGGGAGACGTTCAACTACGCCCCCGTCGCGGTCCTGGTCGTGCTCGGCTTCGCGGCGGCCTGGTGGCTGGCCTCCGCCCGTCACTGGTTCCTCCGCCCGGACCGTGGACGCGCCCCCGCCGCCGACACCGCCGCGTCCTCCGCCCGTACCCCCTGATCCAGCCATGACGGGGCCCGGCAGTCGATACCCGATCGGCTGGCGGGCCGCGGCGAGCTATGCTCAGGGATGGTTCGGCGAGGGCCGTTAGCTCAATTGGCAGAGCAGCGGACTTTTAATCCGTTGGTTGTGGGTTCGAGTCCCACACGGCCTACCGACGGCGGGGAGGGAGACCCTCCGATCCGCCGCGAGCGCCCCGACCGGTTCCGACCGGGCGGGGCGCTGCGTCGTTCGGGGCGATGCGCGCGAGCGGACGGACCGACGGCTTCGCGTACGCGCCGTGCGTCGCGGCCGGTCCCCGCTCCCGCGCCTTCCTGATGTCCCGTCAGTACGTCGGCCGTCCCGTCAGTGCGCCGGCCCGCCGTGCGCCATCCGTCGCCGGTCGGGCGATCAGGCGGTCGGGCGGCGTGGACCGGCCGCGGATTCGGCGCCCGTCCATCAATTGGTCACGAGGGCGTCGAACATGGCGTAGAGTTGTGTTCACCGACGCGGGGTGGAGCAGCTCGGTAGCTCGCTGGGCTCATAACCCAGAGGTCGCAGGTTCAAATCCTGTCCCCGCTACTGAAGAATTGGGCCCGGCACGTTATACAGCGTGCCGGGCCCCATTCGTTTTGGGGTGGAAGGGGCTTCCGGCGCGGTTGGACGGGCCGGATGAGGTGCGGCCGGGGGACGTGGCGGGTGGGTCTGGTGTGGCAGGGCGGTATGTGAGGTGCGCCACGTACCTACCCCATTGGGTGATGAGGATTCGCCGCGCGGCGTCGTTCCGGCGAGCCTGGGACGGGGCGCGGTACCGTCCGCAGCCGCGCGTGTACCGGGCAGGAGACCACAGGTGTGGAAGCGGCTGAAGCGGCGCGGCGGGCCTGAGGGGGCCGGAGGCGTCGGTTCGAGGCGGTTCGTGCGTGCCCTTCCGGCCCTGATGATCATCGGTGGGCTGGTGTTCGACCTGCTCACGCCGCCGGTGTTCACCGCCATTCCGCTGTTCGTGGCGGCGCCGCTGATCGCCGCGCCGTTCTTCTCGCTGTCCAGCACCATCAGCACCGGCGTCGCCTCGATGCTGGCCGTGGTCGCCCTCCGGCTGGCCAGCGACTCGCTGCCGCGGGCCGTGCCGCTGATCGAGCTGCTCACGCTGGCCACCGTCTCGGTCCTGGCGGTGCTGATCAACCGGGTGGTGCGGCGGAGCAACGAGCAGCTGGCCTCCGCGCGGGTCATCGCGGCGACCGCCATGCGGGCGGTGCTGCCGAAGCCGTCCGACCGGATCGGCGGGCTGCACGTGGCCGCGCGGTACGTGGCGGCGCAGGCGGACGAGTTCGTGGGCGGCGATCTGTTCGCCGTGATGGACACCCCGCACGGGGTGCGGCTGGTGGTCGGGGACGTACGGGGGAAGGGGCTCGACGCCGTGGGCACGGTGGCGGTGGTCATCGGGGCGTTCCGGGAGGCGGCCGAGCAGGAGCGTTCGCTGGAGGGGGTCGCGCAGCGGCTGGAGCGCGCGCTGGCGCGCGAGGGCGGAACGCGCCGGGGCGCGCTCGACGCCGTCGAGGGTTTCACCACCGCCGTGCTGGCCGAGATCCCGTCCGGTCTGACCCGGGTCCGGATCGTCAACCGGGGGCATCCGGAGCCGATCCTGCTGCACCCCGACGGGGAGCTGGAGGTGCTGGAGCCCTCGATGCCCGCGCTGCCGCTCGGGATGGACCTGGGGGCGTGGCCCGACCGGGCGGACGAGTGGGAACTGTCGCCCGGGACGACGCTGCTGCTGTACACGGACGGGCTCTCCGAGGCGCGGGACGCCGGGGGGATCTTCTATGATCCGGCGGCCCGGCTGCGCGGACGGATCTTCCCCGGGCCGGAGGAGCTGCTGTCCGCGCTGACCGATGACGTGCGGCTGCACACGGGAGGCGTGTCCACCGACGACATGGCCCTTCTCGCGGTCGTGCGTCCGGCGGCGGGGCAGCCGGACCGGCGCAGGACCGTCCGGATCGTCGGGGCCGACCCGGAGTGACCGGGCGGGCGCGGCGTGGCGCGGGCGGTTCGGCCGCGTCGGCCGTGACCGGTTCGCCCGCGCCGGCCGTGGCAGGTTCGCCCGTGCCGCGCCGCGCTGTGGCCGACGCGCCGCGCCGTGAACGCCGCGCCGTACTGCGCCCGGTGCGCCGGCTGTCGCGGCGCCCGGTGCGCCGGCCGCCGCGGTTGCCACGGTGCGTGATCGGGGAACATCTCTCCGCATAACATTTGACGCAACGTCAGAAACGGGGTAGTGGCTGAGGGGTGTTCAACTCGTCTGGGTACGCCCCGAGATATCCCGTAAAGTCCAGGCCAGAGGCGTGAGCGATCAGTGGGAACGGCTTGGAATCGGACCCGGGTGTCTATTAACGTTCGATAACGCAGCGCGGTCGTCCCAGCCGTCGCCAGAGGCGGCACCGTGCGCGTGCGCCGAATCCCGAGAGGGAACCGGGGAACCATCACCTTGGGGTGAATCGGACATTCGTGTCTCGTGAGAGGCGCGGGTCCGTAGGAGACCTTCCTGCTCCGAACCCGTCAGCTAACCCGGTAGGCGAGAAGGAAGGAAAGGAGTGCGCCCCCGTGGCGTCCAACCAGCCTGCCCCCGAGGCCCCCGTCCGGCTCGACTCCGCATTCGGCCCCGGCCACGGCGCCGACTTCGGCCCCGGTCATGGCGCGGATTCCGCTTACTGCACGGATTCCGGATATGGCACGGTCCCCGGTTACGGCATGGATTCCGGTTATGGCATGGATCCCGGTTACGACTCCGCCCCCGGTGTCGTCTACGGCTCCGACCACGGGACGATCGGGATGGCGGCGGTGACCGCTCCCGGACACGGCTCCGACGGCGTCGTGGATCATGGGGCCGGACCGGACGCGTTCTCCGCCGCGGGCCTGCCCGTCGGGGAGTTCGGCGTCGACGGCGACCGCGGTCCCGAGCGCGCCTGGGGGGAGTGGAACCCCACCGAGGAGTCCGTCCGCCCGGTACGCGGCAAGCACCGGGTCGCCAAGCAGCGCAACGGACTGGCCCGCAGCTCCGCGGTGCTCGGGGTCGGCGTCATCGCGGCGGTCGGCGCGGGCGGCATGGCCACCGCGCAGAGCAAGCCCCCGGTCTCCATCTCCCTCCCCGACTCCATCGCGGACAACCTGCCGGACGCCTCGTCCCTGCCCGGAGTGGGCTCCCTCCTCCCCGGCTCGTCCGAGGACGACAAAGCCGGGACCACCGACCCGCTCACCACCGCCGGCATCACCACCGCCGAGGCCGAGCAGGGCGCGACCGACGCGGGCGAGGCGCTCCGCGCCCGCATCCTCCAGCAGGCCGAGCAGCAGCAGTCCGCCGCCGACGCCGAGGCCCGTGAGGCCCAGGAGAAGGCCGCCGCGGAGAAGGCCGCCGCCGAGGCCAAGAAGCAGCAGGACGAGGCCGAGGCCAAGGCCGCCGCCGAGAAGAAGAAGGCGGAGGAGGAGGCCAAGAAGAAGGCCGAGGCCCTCCGGCTGGCCAAGCTCGCCGCCAGCTACGCCATCCCGACCAGCTCGTACACCCTCACCTCGACCTTCGGCCAGGCCGGCACGATGTGGGCCTCCGGCCACCACACCGGCCTCGACTTCGCGGCCCCGACGGGCACCCCGCTCAAGGCCATCCACGGAGGCACCGTCAAGTCGGCGGGCTGGTCCGGCTCGTACGGCTACCGCACGGTGCTGGAGCTGGAGGACGGCACGGAGCTGTGGTACTGCCACCAGTCGTCCATCGGCGTCAGCGTCGGTCAGAAGGTCTCCACCGGTGAGACCATCGGCCGGGTCGGCGCGACCGGCAATGTGACGGGCCCGCACCTGCACCTGGAGGTTCACGCCTCCGACGGCACGGGCGTCGACCCGATGACCTGGCTGCGGAGCAAGGGCCTCAACCCCTGAACCGGAGCAAGGGCCTCGCCCCCGGACACGGGGGCTTCAGCCCCTGAGCCCGGAGCCTTGGCCCTGAGCCCGGAGCCCTGAGCCCGGAGCCTTGGCCCTGAGCCCTGAGCCCTGAGCCCGGGGCCTCGGTCCTGAACCCAGGCGCCCGGCATCGGTTCACCAGCCCGGTCGCGGGCCTCGCCTCGCCTCGCGCGACGGGCGCCGGGAGCTCGTGCGACGGGGCGCCGGGAGTACGGGCGTCGGCCCCCGAGGGGCGGGCGGGCCGCCGTCGGAGGTGCCGCCGAACGGCGGATGCCCGGAATACCCGCTCGGCGGGGGCGCGTTGATCGGCATATGACTTCTCTCCGCAAGCTCGGCTCCTCCGATCTGCAGGTCTTCCCCCTCGCCCTGGGCGGCAACGTCTTCGGCTGGACGGCTGACGAGGCGCAGTCGTTCGCCGTGCTGGACGCCTACACGGCGGCGGGCGGCAACTTCGTCGACACGGCCGACACCTACTCCTCCTGGGTGCCGGGCAACGAGGGCGGTGAGTCGGAGACCGTCATCGGCAAGTGGCTCGCGTCCCGCCCCGACCGCTCCGACGTCGTCGTCGCCACCAAGGTCGGCGCCCACCCCCGGTACAAGGGACTCTCCGCCGCGAACATCAGGGCGGCGGCGGACGAGTCGCTGCGCAGGCTCGGCAGGGACCGCATCGACCTCTACTACACGCACTTCGACGACGAGACCGTGCCGGTCGAGGAGATCATCACCGCCCTCGACGGGCTGGTGAAGGCCGGCAAGGTGCGGGAGATCGCCGCCTCCAACATCAGCCCCGAGCGGCTCCAGGCGTCCCTGGACTTCTCGGAGCGCGAGGGTCTGGCCCGTTACGTCGCCCTCCAGCCGCACTACAACCTGGTCTCCCGGGACACCTACGAGGGCCCGCTCCAGGCTGTGGCCGAGCGCGCCGGGCTCGCCGCCGTTCCGTACTACGCCCTGGCCTCCGGCTTCCTCACCGGCAAGTACCGGGTGGGCGCCCGGGTGGAGAGCGCGCGTGCGGAGGGCGCGAAGAAGCACCTGGAGTCGGAGCGGGGGCAGAAGGTCCTCGCCGCCCTCGACGCGGTCGCCCGGGCGCACGAGGCGGAGGTCGCGACCGTCGCGCTGGCCTGGCTCGCGTCCCGGCCGACCGTCGTCGCGCCGATCGCCTCGGCCCGTACGGTCGAGCAGCTGCCCGCGCTGCTGGCCGTCGCCGGCCTCCGGCTCACCGAGCAGGAGCTGGCCGCCCTCGACGAGGCGTCCGCCTGACGGCACGCCTCCGGGCGGGGTGCCGCCCGGTCAGCGGGGCGGTGTCCGGTACGGGTTGTAGCCCACGCCGTACGTCTGGTGGGGCGGCGGGAACGGGGACGGAGGCGGCGGGGGCGGGCGCAGGAGGCCCGTCGCCTGCGCCGCGTAGGTCAGGGCCGGCGCGGCCACGTCCCTGCGCTGCCAGAGGTGGTGCAGCAGCTCGGCTTCACGGGCGGCGAAGTCCGGGCCGGCCGTCCCGCGGCGGGCCTGCCGCCGGAGTGACGCCAGCGACGTCGCGAACGACTCGTACTCGGCGACGGTACGCGCGGCGGCCTTGCCCCGGGCCTTCGCCCGCGCCTTGTCCTGTGCCGCGACCCGCGCTGCGGCGTACCCGTGTCCGTGCCCCGTGCCGTATGCGGTCGCGGGGGCCGGACCGTAGGAAGGCGCGGGGGCGGCGTTGTACGGGGGCACGGGGGCCGGGCCGTACACGGGCGCGGGCATCGGGCCGTACGCGGGCGCGGGGCCGGGGCCGTACGGGGCGGCCCAGCCGCCTCCGGTGCCGAGGGAGTGCCGGTGGCGGGCCACGTCGCGGGCCATGCCCCGGGCGCGCATGGAGGAGAGCGCGACCGGTTCGGCGGGGGTCAGCCAGCCGGCCGCCGCGTAGGCGGGCAGCTCGGCGGCGAGGGCACGCAGCTCCCGCCGCCGCGACCAGATCGCCAGCCAGGTCACCAGGCCGAAGGCCGGGACCATGAACACCCCGTACACGGCGTAGAAGGCGTACGGGCCGAAGGACGCCGACCCGTTCCACAGCGCGTGCATGCCCATGGCGAGGACGAGGCCCAGCAGCGGCAGCGCGACACGGCGGAACCGCCGGTTCCGGGCACCGGCGGCGGCGAGCCCGAAGCCCGTTCCCGTCAGCACCGTGAAGAGCGGATGCGCGAACGGCGACATCACCGCCCGTACGAAGAACGTGGCGGCGGTCACAGAGACGACGCCCGAGGTGCCGATCTGCTGGTCCTCCCCGAAGGCGTTGCCCAGGTAGAGGATGTTCTCGGTGAAGGCGAAGCCCGTCGCGGTGAAGCCGGCGACCACGATGCCGTCGACGACCCCGTTGAAATCACGTCTTCGGAACAGGAAGACCAGCAGGACGGCGGCGGCCTTGGCGCTCTCCTCGACGACCGGCGCTATGACCGCGGCCCCGAGGGTGTCCGCGTTCGACTGGTCGGCGGTGGCCGTGGCTATCCAGCGGGTCGCGAAGGAGTTCGCGAGGATCGCGATCAGGGCGGCCGCGAAAGCCCCCCAGGCGAGGGCGAACAGCAGATTCCGCCAGGGTGCCGGCTCGACCCGGTCCAGCCAGCGGAACGCCGCCAGCAGCAGCGGCACGGGGAGCACCGCCAGGCCCAGGCCGACGAGGAAGCCCTCGGTGCCGGTCTGGTCACGGACCAGGGCCAGGATCGCCAGGCCGCACAGCGCGAGCACCGCGCACACGGCCACGATGCGGAACGTCCTGCTGCGCCAGACGATGCCGACGCGGCGCGGGCGGTAGCGCCAGTGGCCGCGCTCCGGCACGGCAGCCAGGATCTCGCCGACCCGCTGCTCCTCGAGGAGCGGGACGGCCGGCTGCGGCCGTCGTTGCTGGACAGGCCCTTCGGACACCACCCCACGACCCTAACGAGCGCCACTGACACCGGCCACGGGGCATGGACCTACGGGCGCACGGACCGACGGGGGTGCGGACCGCCGGGGCACGGACCGCCGGGGTGCGGACCCATGGGGCGTGGGCTGACGGGCTGTGGGACCCGCAGGAGTGGACTACGGGACCCAGGAGGCCCACGGGGTCCGGGACCGCCCCGCCCCGGCCCGGTGGGGCTCAGCGGCGGGTGAACAGCAGGTCGTGCACGACGTGGCCCTTGTCGAGCCCCTGGCCCTCGAACCGGGTCTGCGGCCGGAACGCCGGTCGCGGCGCGTAGCCGCCGTCGGCGACGGTGTTCTCGAAGAGGGGGTGCGCGGTCAGCACCTCCAGCATCTGCTCGGCGTACGGCTCCCAGTCGGTCGCGCAGTGGACCAGGGCGCCCGGCTTCAGCCGCTGGGCCACCAGGTCCAGGAACTCCGGCTGGATCAGCCGCCGCTTGTGGTGGCGCTTCTTGGGCCAGGGGTCGGGGAAGTACACCCGCAGCCCGTCCAGCGAATCCGGCTTCAGCATCTCGCGCAGCAGGATGATCGCGTCCCCGTTGGCGACGCGGATGTTGGAGAGGCCGTGGCGGTCCGCGAGCCCGAGCAGATTGCCCTGGCCGGGTGTGTGCACATCGACCGCGAGGATGCCCGTTCCGGGGTCGTCGGCGGCCATCCGGGCGGTGGCCTCGCCCATGCCGAACCCGATCTCCAGCACGACCGGGAGCCCGTCGAACATCTCGGGCAGGTCGAGGACCCGTCGCCCGTCGATGTCCAGGCCCCACTGGGGCCAGAGCTTCAGCAGGGCGCTCTCCTGGCCGGGCGTGACCCGGCTGCGACGCGGCTGGAAGCTGCGGATCCGGCGTTCGTGGTGCGAGCCGGCCGGGTCGACGGCGGGCCCGCCGGGGAACCGCGGCTCCTGGCGCAGCCTGCGCTGCCGCTCGAAGGCGGCGGCACGCAGGTCGTCCGGAATCCCGGCGGCGTCCGCCGACGGAGCCGGGGACGGGCCTGCGGCGGGATGCGTGGCGGCGTTCGCGGAGGGGCTCGCGGCGGGGCTCGCAGAGCGGTTCGCGGAGGGGTTCGAGGACTCAGACACAATGCCCCGATTCTACGGCGGGCGGCCTCCACCCCGTCTCCCGTGCCCGGAGCAGCGCCCTGCGCGCCACCTCCCGCCCGATGGGCAGGGAGGCCGTCGCGGCGGGCGACGGGGCGTTCAGCACGTGGACGGTGTGCGGGGCCTCGCGGATCAGGAAGTCGTCCACCAGGGTGCCGTCGCGCAGCACCGCCTGCGCCCTGACCCCGGCCGGGGCGGGCCGCAGATCGGCCTCCGTGACGTCGGGCAGCCGCCGCCGCACCGCCGAGGTGAACGCCTGCTTCGACAGCGACCGCCGCATCTCGCCCGCCCCGTACCGCCAGTGCCGCCGCGCGATCCGCCAGGCGCCGGGCCAGGTCAGGGTGTCCGCCAGCTCGTGGGGGCGCACCACGGACCAGTCGTATCCCTCACGGGCGAGCGCGGGCACCGCGTTCGGGCCGACGTGGACGCCGCCGTCGTGGCCCCGGGTCAGGTGCACACCGAGGAACGGGAACGCCGGGTCGGGCACCGGATAGACCAGGCCGCGCACCAGCTCCGGCCGCGTCAGCTCGTAGTACTCGCCCCGGAACGGCACGATCCGCACCCCGGGGTCGTCGCCCGCGAGCCGCGCCACCCGGTCGCAGTGCAGCCCCGCGCAGTTGACCAGCACCCGGGCCCGCACCACCGCGCCGTCCGCCGTGCGCACCGCCACGCCCCAGGAGCGCCGGTCGACCGAGACGACGTCCGAGCCGTACCGGATCACTCCGCCCGCCGCGCCCACCTCGGCGGCGAGCCGCGTCGCGACCGCGGCGAAGTCGCACACCCCGGTCGTCCCGACATGGATCGCGGCGAGCCCGCGCACCGCCGGTTCGTACTCGGTGATCTGGGCCGGTCCCAGCTCCCGCACCGGCAGTCCGTGCCGTCGGCCGCGCTGGACCAGGGCGTGCAGCCGGGGCAGCTCGGCGCGGTCGGTGGCGACGATCAGCTTGCCGGTCACCGCGTGCGCGATGCCGTGCTCGGCGCAGAACTCGGCCATCTCGGCGGCGCCGCGCAGCGCGTAACGGGCCTTGAGCGAGCCGGGAGCGTAGTAGATGCCGCTGTGGATCACGCCGCTGTTGCGCCCGGTCTGGTGGCGGGCGGGGCCGGGCTCCTTCTCCAGCACCGTCACCCGGGTGCCCGGGGCGGCGCGCGTGAGGGCGTACGCCGTCGACAGACCGACGATTCCGCCGCCGATCACCAGCACGTCGCTGTCGTACGCCGCGCGCGTCGTCACCACGCCACCTCCCACCCCGATAGTGCACTGACCCACTGACAACCCGCTCAAACCAGTGGCGTCCAGCGTGGCGCGTATCTTCGCAGAACGTTTATGCGAGACGACGGTGCGTGCGGGGTGTTTCGCGCAGGTGAGCGCGTCATGCGCGTCATGCGCGTCATGCGCGGAGGGGCGGTGGAGGAGCGGAGGGGCGGCGGCGGGCGTGGGTGGAGGGGGACGTGGTGTGCGCGCCCGGCCCGGCGGTGTCCCGCCGGGCCGGGCGCGGGCCGGTCAGGCGGGCGCCACCAGCAGGGGCCGGGCCCGTTCCCGCAGCTCGGCCACGCGGGGCTCGTGTCCGTACGGTTCGAGCCGGTGCAGCAGATCCCGTACGTACTCCGTGGTCCGGGCGGAGGAGATGCGGCCCGCGACCTCGACCGCGCGGGCGCCCGCCGCGCAGGCCGCGTCGAGGTTGCCCGACTCCAGTTCGGCGACCGCCGAGACCACCAGCCGCAGCCCGTGCGAGCGGACGAACTCCTCGGTGGGCCGGGACAGGGCCTGCTCGGTGAAGCGCCGCACCTGCCGGGGCGCTTTCAGGTCGAGGTGGCACTCCGCGGCGTCGGCCGCGAACCTGTCGTACGAGTAGAAGCCCAGCCACGACGGGTCCGCGTCGCCGTCCCGGGAACGCTCCAGCCAGCCCTCGGCGGCCTTCAGCGCGGCCCCCGCGGCCGGCGCGTCGTTCGCCTTCGCGTGGGCGCGCGCCTCCACCAGGCGGAAGAAGCTCATGGTGCGGGCCGTGGCCAGTCCGCGATTGCGCTCGACGGCCGCCTGGGCGAGGTCGACCCCCTCGTCGGCGAAGCCGCGGTAGGTCGCCTGCAACGACATCGACGCGAGGACGTATCCCCCGAGGGGGACGTCGGCCGCGGCCCGCGCGAGTCTGAGCGCCTGGATGTAGTAGCGCTGCGCGGCCTCCTGCTGGCCGGTGTCGAAGGCCATCCACCCGGCGAGACGCGTCAGCTCGGCCGCCGCGCCGAAGAGCGCCCTGCCCACCTCGTCGCTGTACGAACCGAGGAGCAGCGGCGCCGCGTCGACCCGTAAACACTCGGGGACCATGGAGGAACGCCAGTCCCCGCCGCCGTACTTGGAGTCCCAGCGCCGGGCGTCCTGGGCCGCCTCGCGCAGCTTGGCGACGTCGCTGTGACCGACCCGCAGGGGGGATATGTCGCTGGTCACCGGGGGCGTGACCAGGGTCGCCCCGGCGCTCGCGCCGCCCGCGGACCGGGGGGACGCCGCCGGTGCGGCCCCGGGCGCCGCCTGGACGGAGGAGGGCACGGCCCTGGACGCGGACGGGGTCTGCGGCCCCAACCGGCCGGGGCCGGACGCCGCGCGCGGGGACCCGGGGCCGGACTGGGCGGCCTGGCCGGTCTGCGCGCCGGGGGCCGGACGCGGGTCGGCTGCGGCGGCCCGCGCACCCGGCTGCCGCCGGACGCCGGGGGCCCCGGCTGTCCCGGCCGCCCCTGCGGCCCCGGCTGTCCCGGAGGTTCCGGCCGGTTTCGCCGCGCCGGACGGGCCGCGCCCGGCGCCGGCGGCGTCCGCCGCCGTGCCCGGAGTCGCCGCGTGCGCCCCCGCACCCGTGTGTGCGCCCTCCGCGCCCGGGGTGCCGAACATGGCCGCCCGGGCGGCGTCGGCATCCCGCTCCACCGACGGATCGGCGGGGGATATCAGCCAGCGGGACGCGGGGGTCGCGTACGCGCTGACCGAGAACGAGCCCGCGAGCGACTGCCAGATCCCGCCGCCGCCCGCCCGCCGACCGGCCAGATCCAGCCGGTACAGCTCGGTCGCGGAACGGACCGCCTCGGCCACATCGCGCGGGAAGGCGAGACCGACCTCCGGTGCCGGATCGGCGTCCGCGAGCCCGATCTCGTGCAGCGGGACCGGCCGGCCGAGCTTGGCGCCGATCGCCGCGGCGATGAGATGGGGGGCGGCCCCCTGCGGCACCATGCCCTTGGAGACCCAGCGGGCCACCGAGGTCTTGTCGTACCGGAGGGTCAGACCGCGTTGCGCCCCGAGGTCGTTGACCCGCCGGGCGAGTCCGGCGTTGCTGATTCCCGCGAGGGCGAGAACGGTTCCGAGCTTCTCGTTCGGTCCGCGTTGCTCCCTGGACATGCGTCACCCCTCGACACACAGACGGCCGCCGCGTCGCCGTCGTGGCGCGCGGCATTCGTACCGTGTCCTCCCCAGGGACGGACCCCGGCACTCCGGCCGCACACGTATGTGGCGGAGTCCCGAGGAATATGCCTCCTGCCGAGAACCTCAGTGAACCCAGCGTAGTTCGCCGCATCCCCACCGTTAAGGGGCAGACCTCCGTATGGCGGGAATGTTGTCCGTGCGGCGCGGACGGCGCGCACCGTCGCGCGGATGCCGCCGCCGAGCCGGTCGCGGGGGCGGTCGGAGGGCGGTCGCGAGGTGGTCGCGAGGCGTTCGCGGGGTGGTCGCGGGCCGGCCGCCGGGCGGTCGCGAACGGGGCGCGGAACGGGGCGCGGAACGGGTGCGGGCGCGGCCCGGGGGGCCGGGTGCGCGCGTGGCCCGGGGGTCGGCCGACGCGTCGTCGGCGCCGGGGCCGCGTCCGCCGGGTGCCCCCGTCCGTGCGCTCCCGGAGGCGGCGGCCGCGCGGCCCGAAGACGGCGTCCGTGCAGCGTGGAGGGGGTGTTCGCCCAGCGTGGCGGCGGTGTCCGCGCGGTTTCGCGCGTGCCCCTGGCGTGTGGCCGTGCGCCCGGCCGTGCGCTCTCGTCCGGTCGTTTCGGAGGGGCTTCCATGGGTGCTGCGTGGGTCGGCCCACTGCCTTGGAACCAGTGGGCTGGGGGACACTGCCGCCTCATTCCCCGCAGGCGGCGGACCGGTCCGGGAGGCGGGCGACGCCTCCCGGACCGTGCGCCGGGACCGGCGCGGACGCGGACGCCGGGCACGGCCCCGGGAGGGCCGACGCCGTGGCCCGGAGGGCCGACGCGGCGGCGGGCGCCGGGTGTTCGGCCGCCGGCGCCGAGGGGCGGGTGCGACGGCCGGCGCCGGGCCGGCGTTCGAAGGGAACGCGTGGGAGGCGAAGGGGGCGCGAGGGGGAGGGACCAGGGGGAGAGCGAGAGGACGGGTGAGGAGAGGACCGCGGAGAGGGGCCCGTGAAGGGCCGTTGAACGAACCTGGAGGAAACGGGGTGTCCCGGGCGGCTGTTGAACCGTCGCGGGGTTTCGGCATGCCCAGAGAATGGCTGAAAATCGCCGTTCGGTCGTCGCGGCGCCGATCGATTCCGGGGCGCTCCGCCGACGCGCCCGGATCCGCCCGTCGCCGGTCCGTACGAGGAGTGGGAAAGTGGCCGGATCCTGAGGCGGAACACCCGGCTTACCTGTGGTAAGCAACACGCCCGATCTGCAAGGCGGTTGACGCCGTTTCAGAGACGTCCCGGCCGCGTGCCTGCCGCCCCGCCGGACTCCCGGCGCCGGGCCTCCGACCAGTACGAGCCCGCCGCGGCCCGCCCGCCGCTCGCATCGGTACGGCACCTGCCGGGGGCGCATGCCGGTCCGACGTGCGCCCTCCGCGATCCCTCCGGTACCCGTCCGTCGTGGCAGCATGTTCGCAACGACGGCGCGCGCCACCGGAGTTCTCCCGATGTGTTCCCGCTGCGCCGTTCTGTCCACCTGTCTTGCCCACGGCCTGTGGAGGCGGCGATGCGTTGGTTGGTGGGGTGGAGCAGCGTCGCCGCGCGCTTCGGTACCGCCGGCACCGGTACGGCCGGCGCGGTCGGCGCGGGCGACGAGGGGCGCACCGTGCAGCCCGTGGGTTCCCAGCTTCTGTGGGGCGACCCCGATCCGCTGTGGGCCGTCGGCGACTGGCGCCCGGACGAGATCCGGATCAGCGCCGTCGAGACGGCCGGGGGCGCGCCCACCGCCCGGCTCGCCGTTCTGGGCTGCTGCGGGGCCACCGACGAGCAGCTGCGGGTCGGTCTCCTCGCCGCCCGGGGCGGAGCCCTGCGCCACCTCACCTCCTGGCCCGGCAGCTACACGGCCGTCGTCCAGGTCGGGCGGCGGATCGGCGTCATAGGGGACCTCGCCGGGGCCCGCCCGGTCTTCCACACCCCCTGGGCCGGCGGCACGGCGTACGCCACCGCAGCGCTCCCGCTCGCGGACCTGGTCGAGGCCCAGCTGGACATCGGGCATCTGGCCGCCCTGCTGGCCTGCCCCGAGACCCCGGAGGCGCTGCGCGACGGCACCCCGTACGCCGGGGTGAAGCGCCTCCCGCCCGGCCACGCGCTCGTCCTGCGCGAGGGCTCGCGCGAGATCTCCGGCTACGAGGCGGTGGCCTCGCTGGCCGTGGCCGCGCCCGAACTCGACCCGGTGAGCGCCGTCGACGGGGTCCGGGACGCGCTGGTCGACGCCGTGCGCGCCCGGCTCACCGCCCCGCGCCACGCCCCCGGGACGCTGCCGCCCGACCCCGGGCCGGTCCCCGGAATGGGGCCCGCCGATCGCCGCGCCGCGCGGGGCGCGCCCGTGCCCGGCATCGGCGCCGACCTCTCCGGAGGCAGCGCCTCCGGCACGCTCGCCCTGCTCGCCGCCGGACTGCCGGGGCTGCCCGGACTGCCCGGCGGCCTCCTCGGCCGGGGCGCGGAGGCGGGGGAGCGGCTGCTCGCCGTCACCTTCAACGACCTCACCGCGCACGGCCACGAGGACGAACTCGAACGCGCCCGGGTCATCGCCGCCGACCCCCGCCTGCACCATGTCGTGGTGACCGGCGGGGAGGAGGCGCTGCCCTACGCCGACCTGGGCGGCGGCCCGCTCACCGACGAGCCCGCGCCGTCGCTCGTCGTCGGCGAGCGCCACCGTCGCCGCCTCGCCTCGGGCAGCGCCGACCACTTCGTCGGCGGCGGCGCCCGGCAGGTCCTCGACGCCCACCCCGCCCGCCTCGCCGACCTGCTGATGGACCGGCGCAGACGCCATCTGCTGCGCCCGGTGGCGGCGCTCGCCAAGGCCGAGGGCCCGTCCGCGCAGTCCTTCTTCGTGCCGCTGACCGTCTACCGCGCGGCTCGCCGGCTGTCGCGTACGTCGTACCGCACCGGCCTGGAGGCGGCGGCCGACCGGCTGCCGGGCGCCAACCGGCACGCCCCGGAGCTCGACACCCCCGCCGACGCCTCGCTCGCCGCGCTCGCCTGGTCGCGGCCCGGTCCCGCCGCGCGCTGGCTGACGGGGGAGGCGCTCGCCGAAGTATCGGTTCGTCTGCAGGAGGCGGCGGTGCGGCCGGTCTCCGTGCAGCGCCCGGGCGAGGCCCGGGCGCGGGCCGCGCTCACCCGGTACGCCGCCGATCACCGGATCTTGGAGCAGGCCGCCGAGAACCGCAGCCAGCGCCTGCACGCCCCCTTCCTCGACAACCAGGTGGTACGCGCCGCCCGCGCGCTCCCCGAGTCGCTCCGGGTGCAGCCGGGCGCCCGGGCCGCGATCCTGCGCCGGGTGCTCGCGGGCGCGGGCATCCACGACCTGCCGCCCGGCTGGGGCGCCCCCTCCTCCCACGCCGCCGTCCAGGCGACCGCCCGCACCGGTCTGCGCGCCGCGCTGCCCGAGCTGATCGCGCTCTTCGACGCCCCGCTGCTCGCCGACGCCGGACTGGTCGAGGCCCGTGTCGTACGCGAGGCCCTGCGCGCGGCGGCCGACGGCGAGCCGCTCCCGCTGGACGGCCTGGCCCATCTGGCGTCCATGGAGCTCTGGCTCCGCCGGCTCGTGTCGCGGCGCGGCACCTGCTGGACGGGCACGGAGGCCCCCCGTCGGCGCGCGGTCGCGCACGGGGTCGTCCCGGCGGCGCGGCGGAGCCTGCAGGCGTAGGGGGTGTCTGACACATACCTGCGGCGTCGCGGGGTCCGGCACGCACGCTCGCGGCGTTGCCGAACCGCCCACGTGGCTCCGCCACGCAGACGCTCGCGGCGCCTTGCGATCACACGCACCGGACCCCGCTCCTTCTCCCGCACTCATTCATCAGACACCCCCTAGGTGTATTGCCCTAGGACGCGCGGACGGCGGGGCCGGGCCGGGCCGAGGCGGAGACCGGGGCCGGGCCCGGGGCCGAAGGGGTTGGGGCTCGGGGCCGAAGAAGTGGGGGCTCGGGGCGAGACCGGAGGCGGGGCCGGGGAGTCGGGGCCGGGGGACGAAGTCCGGGCCGGGGGCCCGGGCACGCGGCTCCTGCGCGTCGGCGCCGGGCGACTGCCCGCGCCGCCGGGCCCTGGGCCGGCCGACGGGCCAGAATGGCCGGGTGCGGTACTCGATTCTGGGCGTCACCGAAGCGCGAGACCCGAACGGCGAAGTGCTGCCCGTGGGCGGTACACGGCTGCGCGCACTCCTCGCCGCCCTCGCCCTGCGCGTGGGGCGGCCCGTATCCGTGGCCGTCCTCGTCGACGACATCTGGGGCGACGACCCGCCGTACGACGCCCCCGCCGCGCTCCAGGCGCTCGTCGGACGGCTGCGCCGGGCGCTGGGACGGGACGCGATCACCCGTGTCCGGGACGGCTACCGCCTGGAAGCGGCGCCCGACGAGGTCGACCTGCACGTGTTCGAGCGGTTGTTCCGGGAGGGGGCCGAGCAGCTGGACGCGGGGGACCCCACCGCGGCCGCCCGGACGCTGCGCACCGCGCTCGGGCTCTGGCGCGGGCCGGCCCTGGCCGATCTGCCGGACGGCGGCCACGGCCAGGGCCACGGGCTGCGCCCGGAGGCCCGCCGCCTGACCGCGCTGGAGCGCCGCATCGAGGCCGACCTGCGGTGCGCCGAGACCGGCGGCGCGACCGGGACCGGCGGCCATGGTGCCGGGACCCACGTCGGGGCCGGGGGCGCCGATGCTGCTTTCGGCACGGGCCTCGGTCCGGGCCCGGGCTCGGACTCGGGCCTTGGTTCCGGTACCGGCCCGGGCTCGGGCCTCGGCTCGGTCTTCGACTCCGGTTCCGGCGTCGGCCTCGGCTCCGGTTCCGGTTCCGGTACCGGCCCGGGCGCCCTGGTGCCGGAACTCAGGGAGCTGACCGCCGCCCATCCGTACAACGAACGCTTCTGGGGCCAGCTGATCCGCGCCCTGCGCGCCGAGGGCCGCCGGGCCGACGCGCTGGCCGCGTACGAGGAGGCCCGGCACGCCTTCGCTGACGGCCTCGGCGCCGACCCCGGCCCTGAACTCGCCGCGCTGCACCGCGAGTTGCTCGGCCCCTCGGATGCGGCACGGACCGGGCCCGGCAGGGCGGCGGCCCCCGGCGCACCCCCTCGGGAGGTGATCCCCGCCGCCCGCGTACCCGCCCCCTGGGCGGCGCGCGCCGCCGACTCCGTCCCGACGGCGGCGCACGCCGCGCCCGCGTACGCCGACGGGTCCGAGTGCGCCGCCGCGCCCGCGCCCGCGTACGCCACCGCCCCCGCGCCAGTCCGGGGCAACATCCGCCCCCGGCTCACCTCGTTCGTCGGGCGCGAAGCCGAACTGGACTCCATACGCGACGAGTTGACCCGGGCTCGCCTGGTGACGCTCACCGGGCCCGGGGGCTCCGGGAAGACCCGACTGGCCGAGGAGGCCGCGACCCGGGCGAGCCGGCCCACCCCCGGCCGGGCGGCCCCGTCCGGACCGGAGCCGGAGGCGTGGATCGCCGAACTCGCCCCGGTGGAGGACCCGGCCGACGTCCCCGGGGCCGTGCTCTCCGCCCTCGGGCTGCGCGAGACCACGCTCCTGAGGGACAACGTCCGCGACGGGCAGCCGGCGCGCAACGATCCGACCGGGACCCTCGTCGACCATCTGGCGCACCGCTCCCGGACCCGTCCCGTCCTGCTGGTCCTGGACAACTGCGAGCATGTCGTCGACGCGGCCGCCACGCTCGCCGAGGCCCTGCTCACCCGCTGCCCGGGACTGCGCGTCCTCGCCACCAGCCGCGAACCCCTGGGCGTCCCCGGCGAGTCGATACGCCCGGTCGGCCCGCTCCCGGCCGACCCCGCGCACCGGCTGTTCGCCGAGCGCGCCCGCGCCGTACGCCCCGACTTCGACCTCGGGCGGGAGACCGCGCACGACCCCCACGCGGTGGCGGAGATCTGCCGCCGCCTCGACGGGCTGCCGCTGGCCATCGAACTGGCCGCCGCCCGGCTGCGGATGCTCACCCCGCGCCAGATCGCGGACCGGCTCGACGACCGGTTCCGCCTGCTCACCAGCGGGGCCCGTACCGTGCTGCCCCGGCAGCAGACGCTGCGCGCCGTCGTCGACTGGTCCTGGGACCTGCTCGACGAGGACGAACGCACGCTGCTGCGGCAGGTCTCGGTCTTCGCGGGCGGCTGGGACCTGGCCGCCGCCGAGGCCGTGGCCGGACCCCTTGCCCGGCACTTCACCGCCCAACTGACCGGCTCGCTCGTCGACAAGTCCCTCGTGGTCGCCGCGCCGACCGCCAACGGCGAGATGCGCTACCGCCTCCTGGAGACCATCCACGAGTACGCCGTCGAGCGCGCGGCCGAGACGCCCGCCCTGCGGGCCGCCGCCGCGGCCGCGCACACCGCGTACTTCCTCGCGCTCGTCGAGGAGGCCGAGCCCCGGCTCCGCTCCGGCGAACAACTGCGCTGGATCGAACGCCTGGAGACCGACCTGGACAACATCCGCGCCGCCCTCACCCGTACCGTCGTCACCGATCCGGCGGAGGCGGACGCGATGCGACTGGTGCTCGGCATGGGGTGGTTCTGGTGGCTGCGCAACTACCGTACGGAGGGCCTCGGCTGGACCGAACGGGCGGTGACGCTGGGGCCGGAGCCGGTGGACCGCGCCGATCCCCGCTACTGGCCCCGCATGCGGGTGGAGGTCCTGCGGTTGTTCCTGGCGGCGGAGCACCGCCCCGCCGACGACATCTACCGGGACGACCAGCGGCGGGAGTGGCTGGAGCGGGTGACCGAAGCGTTCAGGGACTCCGGCCCCCACGGCGCCACTTTCCCGGGCATGCTCTGGCCGCTGGCCACGTTCACGCACCGGACCACCGTCGAGACGCGCGACGTGGTCGACGCGGCGGTCGCCAACACCCGTGTCCACGGCCGGTCCTGGGAGTACGGCGTCATGCTGATGCTCCGCACCCACATGGTCGTCGACATGCCGGGAGGGATGCCCGGGGTCGACGGCGACCTCGCCGAACTGCGCGAACTGGCCCACCGGGTGGGCGACCGCTGGCTGCGCGCCCAGGTAGCCAGCGCCGCCGCGGAGGCCGGCGCGGTGCGCGGACGGTACGACGAGGCCTCGGCGGCGTACGAGGAGGCGCTGCTGCTCGCCCGTGAGGTCGGGGCGCACGTCGAGGCTCCGTTCCTGCTGGCCCGTCTCGCGGAACTCGCCTACCGGACCGGGGACGTGGCGGGCTTCGAACGGCTGCTGACCGAGTCCGAGAACGAGGCCGACCGCCTCCAGGTGCACGACGCCCGCGCCTACGCCCACTTCCTGCGCGCCACCCTGGCCCTGGACCGCGGCGAGATCGCCGAGGCGCGACGGCTGATGACCGAGACGGAGGCGGTGATCGAACAGGGCAGCCCGCCGTCCCACTTCACCGCCGTGGTCAGGGGGCTGGAGGCCCGGATCACCGCGCGCGAGCAGGGTCCCGGGCACGGCCCGGCGGCGGGGGTGCGCGGGCTGAGCCGGGTGCTGCGCGAGGCGCGGGACGCCCAGTGCGCCGAACTCGTCACCGGGCATCTGGTGGACGGCGTGGCGACCGTGCTGCCGGAGGTGGGACGCCTCCCGGAGGCCGTACGGATCCTGGCGGCCGCCGACACCTGGCGCCCGGCCGGGCTGCGGACCGTGGTGCAGCAGGCCGAGGCGGACGAGATCGGGCGGCTGGCCCGCGCGGAGCTGGGTGCCGAGGCGTACGAGTCCGAGCGCGCCGCGGGCCGCACGCTGACCGTCGACGACGTCATCGAACTGCTGACCGGCATCGCCGCGGCGCTCCCGGAGGACCCGGGCGCCCCGGGGGTCGGGACGTACGCCGAGGCGTACGGGGACATGGCGGCCGAGCGCGGCGTCTGACGCCGGGCCCGCCGCCTGACCTCCGGGCCGCCCCGGCGGGGCGTGAGTGGGCCGGGGCGGCCCGGTGTCAGACGCCGCGCTCGGCCGAGGGCGGCCCGGCTGCGGCGGCCCGGCTGAGGCGGCCCGGCCGGGGCCGTGTCCATGACCCGCCCGTGACCCCGTCGCCCCTGCTCCTGCCGCCACCAGCGCTCAGCGACCGGCGTTCAGCCGGTGGCGTGCGACGAGCGACGGGCGACGGGCGATCTGCGGTGGGCGGTGGACGATCACTGGCAGTCGATGCCCGAATCGGCCCAGTCCGCGAGGGCCATGCCACCGCCCGGCCGGGCGCGTTCGACGACGAGCCGGATCTTGCGCTGACCGGTGATGCCCACATTGACCGGCACGGCCGGGCCGCCGCGGTGGACCACCGGGGAACGCCACAGCCGCCGCCCGTCACCGCCGAGGACGGAGAAGCGCACCGACCCCGCCCCCAGCGACAGGTCGTCGACCCCGACCACGGCCTCGTAGCGCGAGCACTGGCGGTTCAACTGGATCGTGACCGACGACTTGTTGTGCACGGTCACGCCGTGGGCGTACCGCGTGCCGCCGATCAGCAGGTTGGAGCGCTGCCAGAGCCAGTTGCTCTCATTGACCACGACCTCGGGCTCGGTGTGGTCGCCGAGCGTCGAGTAGCGCAGCTCGCTGAGCCGGTAGACGGTCGGCGGAGGAACCGACGGGGTCGGCGTCGGGTCGGGTGTCGGGTCAGGCGGTGTCGGGGTGGAGGGAGTCGGGTCGGGCGTCGGGTCGGGCGTCGGGTCGGGGGTTGGGTCAGGTGTCGGGTCGGGCGTCGGGTCGGGCGTCGGGTCAGGTGTCGGGTCGGGGGGCGTCGGGGTGGAGGGCGTCGGATCGGGCCATGTCGGGACGGTGGGCTTCGGGTCGGGCGACGTCGGCGGATTCAGCGTCGGCCCCGGCAGTTCGGGCGTCGATGTCGATGTCGGCGTCGGCGCGGGAACCGGTGGCGCCGGCTCGGGAGCGGGGGGAGGAGTCCGGGTCGCCGACGGCGAGAGGGCGGCCGTCGCAGCCGGGTTCGTCGCCGGATCCGGCTGCGAGGGGGACGCCGGGGACCCCGTGGGCGCTGCCGCGGCGGGGGGCGCCGGGGGCGCGGGGTGCTTCGGCGGCGTGTGCTTCGGAGGGGTGTGTCCCGGCGGCGCGGGGGGCACCGCGTCGGGAGCGGCGGCGGCAGGCTCGGCGGCGCGGCCGGTCTCCGGCGCCGGCCGGCCGTTGCCGACCATGGCCCAGGCCAGTCCGGCCGCCGAGGCCACCACGATCGCCGCCACGATGCCGGCCCTCGTCGGAGTGCCCAGCCCCTTCGAGGTCGTGCCGCCTCCGGACGCGGCGCCGGACGAGCCCCCGCCGGTCGCCGCCGCGGCGGCTCCCGCACCGGCGGCCCCGGCCGTGACACCGGCGGCCTTGAGCGAGTACCCGGCAGCCACCCAGCCGATGACCGCGACCGGCAGCAGCGCGGGAATCCCGGCGTTGACATGGGCCAGTTCGCCCGCGGCCAGTCGGCACTTCGCGCACTCCTCCAGATGCCCCCGCAACCCGCGCTCGGCGCGCATCCGGAGCCCGCCCCGGGCATACGCGCCGAGCCGGTCGGCGTAGCGCGCGCAGTCGCCGCCGGCGGTGAGCGACTGACTCACATGGGCCTGGAGATACGCCTGCTTGAGGCCCTCGCGGGCCCGGCTGGCCAGGACGGCGGTGGCGTTGGCGGTCAGCCCGAACAGCGGCGCGATCTGGCTGGGCGACTCCTCCTCGACGGTGGTGTGCCACAGCACGGCCTGCCAACGCTCCGGCAGACTGCGGAAGGCCCGCATCGCCAGCGACCGTTCGGCCTCGTGCATCGCCAGCACATCCGCGCCGAGATCGACCGTGTCGACGCCCGACGCCGGTGAGGACTCGGCGGCCTGCGTCGCGAACACCGCGAAGTCCTCGACCAGTTGCTCCCGCTTGGCGGTCTTGGTCCAGGCGGCCCCGACATGCCGGACGGCCGTCATGAGGTACGCCCGCACCGCCTCCTCGGGGCCCTTGCCCCGCCGCACCGCCTGCAGGGTGCGCGCGAAGACCTCGGCCGTGAGGTCGTCGGCGGTGTGCGCGTCCCGGCAGCAGGTACGCGCGTAGCGGCGCACCGCGTCCGAGTGCCGCCGGAACAGCTCCTCGTACGCCCGGTCGTCGCCGTTCCGCATCCGCCTGATCAGATCGGCGTCGGAGACGCCGTTGCCGGCCGCGTCGGAGGTGCTGCCGCCCTCCCGCTGCATCGGCACCGCGGCGTCGGCGCCGGCCTCCGCGGCCGCGTCGGTCTCGCGCACGGCCGGCCACGGGCCCGGGACCACGGTGCCGCCCTCGGCCCCGCCGCCCGTCGCCCGCCCCGGACCGGCCTGACTCGGCACCTGGTGGGGGAACAGTCCGTCGGCCTTCGTCGCGCCGCCCATGGCGGAGACGTCGTCGAACGACTTCGAACCCCTGTTTTCCTGCTGCCCGTCACCGCTCATCGCGGTAGCCCCCGTATGTGCCGTCGGACCCGAACATCCGGCAAGCGTGCCACATGGCGCAATCACGCCGGACTCTCAGCCCCTGTAACCACTCATCCGGGGTGTTTTGTCGAATGTGAGTACTAGTGGACCCTCATTCGGGGAAGAGTAAGTGGGCGCTTTTACCTGCGGGTCCGGCCGACACCGTGTGACGAGCCGCTTGAAAAGGGCTGTTCGAGCGCGGATGAAGGAGCGTTGCCGACCGGGACGCCGCCACGGGGAACGCTCCGCGCCCGGGCGACCGGTGAGTAACCGCCAATTCGGGCCATTCGAACGCCCGTCGCGGCACTTCCCTCGCGCCGGCCGTCTCTTCCCCGCGGTGACCGATTCGAAGGACGAGGACCGCTTCGCGGAGGGCCGGCGGTCCCGGGGAGGGCTGACCGCCTTGCGTAGGAACGGCCGCCTCGCGTAGGAACGGCTGCCTCGGGGAGGCGCGATCACCTCGGAGGGCGGTGCGAACGGCCGAGAGTGCGCGGCAGGGAGGCGTGAAGCGACCGCGCACGCGCCCCCTCGCACCAGCGCGCCGTCGCCGTCCCGCCGGGCGGCAGCCGGACGCCCCCGAGGATCGACCGGCGGAGCCCGCAACCGCCGCGGACGACAGACCGGAGCCCGCCCAGCTCTCCGGAGCCCGCCCGGCCCTCCGAGGCTCGACCGGCCCTCCGAGGGCTCGGCCGGCCGCTCCGGAGTTCTTCCGGACCGTTGCGGAGCTCATCCGGGCCGACAGGACAGTTCTTCCGGACCGACAGGACCGCACCGCGCCGCAGCGCCCCCGCGACTCACCCGGCAGCACCTGCGGCAGCCCCCCGCGCGCGGCGGCCTCCGGCAACGCGGCAGCCTCCGGCATGCAGCAGTGTCATGCGCGCGGCAGCGTCACGCACGCGGCGGTCTCACGCGCCGCCCGCACCACCGCCCTGCCGCCCTGCCATCCCGTACCGGCTTTCCCGCGTCGCGACCCCGTACCGCCTTTTCCGAGGCGCGTCCCCGCAGTGCTCTCCCGTGGCGCGTCCCCGCGGCTCAGGCGGCCGTTCGCGAGCGGAGCCCCTCCAGGAGGATGTCCAGCAGCCGGCTCGATGCCGCCGCCTGCTGAGCCGCGTCGGGCAGCGAGGGCGCGGCGGTCGCGATGACCAGCAGCACGTCGGACACCGTCACTTCGCGGCGCAGCTCACCGGCCGCACGGGCCCGGTCCACCAGCCGTCCGACGACCTCCAGCAGCTCTCCGGCCCCGGCGTCGTCCGGGGCGTGGCCGGTCTCCGCGGTCTTCGCGCCGGGCGACGCCTCGGCGGCCCGGAGGTCGGCCTGATCCGCCCCCTGCCGCTGCTGGGGCACCCGCGCCTCGTCCCGTCCGCCGTCCGCGTCCGCCGTGCCGACGGCCGCGGCCCCCGGATCCCCGGCCGGGGCCGGCTCACCGGCACCCGTCACCCGCGCGGCCCCGGACTCGGCCACCACGCCCCCGCCGACGCCGATCCCGGTGTCGACCCCGACCCGGAGCACCTGCGGCGGCAGCAGCCGGCCCGCGCCCGAGGCCACGGACGTCCGCAGGAAGCGCGAGAGCGCCGACCACGGCTCCTCCTCCTGCCCCAGAGCGGTCCGCGCCTGGTCCGTCAGCCGGGCGGTCTCCTCCTCGGCTATCCGCCGGACCAGCACATCCTTGCTCGGGAAGCGGCGGTACACCGTGCCGACGCCGACTCTGGCGCGACGCGCCACGTCCTCCATCGGCGCCCCGTACCCCAGCTCGCCGAACACCTCGCGCGCGGCGCGCAGCACGTGTTCCAGATTGCGCTGGGCGTCCACGCGGAGCGGGGTCGACCGGCCGTTCGTCCCGTTCGCGCCGTTCACCACGGCCGGGGCCGTCAGGGGCGTGCTGGTCGGCACCGCCTCGTCGACGGCCGTCGTCGGCCCCCCGGTCCCCACCGTCGCGACGGCCCCGGCTCGGCCGTTCCCCTCGGGCGAATGGGGCATAACGGCCCCAGTGGTCTGCCAATGAGGATCCTGAATATGCATGACTGTTCCCCCGGTAATGACGTCTCCCCCCGGAGACTTCCCGCCGTCTGAGCCAGAGAGTGGATCACGGTCCCGACCCGGCACTCCGACGACATACGAACATAGTTGAGCCCGCGTCAATTCAGAAGGGGGTAGTTCCGCACGGAGCGCCCCCCGATCGGCGCAAGGACCAATTGGTCGCTTAAGCGCTCCTCGCCCGTCACCCCCGCCCCGACCCCTGACCTGCGCGGCTTCCGCGCCACCGGCGCCGCCGACGGCGACCCCCCGTCCGCAACCTCCGGTCACACAATTTGTCGGGCCTGTGGACAAACCCCTGAGGCCGTTGCGTCATGGGGTGGTGATGGCTTCAGTTTCCGGGGGAGCACCCCCCGGCCCCCCGCCGCGCGTGCGCGTTCTCGTCGTCGGCGGCGGCTACGTCGGGATGTACACGGCGCTGCGTCTCCAGCGGAAGCTGAAGCAGCGGCTGAGGAGCGGTCGGGCCGAGATCGTCGTCGTCACCCCCGACCCCTATATGACGTATCAGCCGTTTCTGCCCGAGGCGGCCGCCGGTTTGATCTCGCCGCGCCACGTCGTGGTGCCGCTGCGCCGGGTGCTGGCGCACTGCCGGATCCTGATCGGCGAGGCGCGGCGCATCGACCACTCCAGGCGCACGGCCGTCGTGACCACGCCCGCCGGTGTGGAGGACGGCACCGGGCCCGTCGAGGTTCCGTACGACGAGCTCGTCCTCGCCCCCGGTTCCGTCTCGCGCACCCTGCCGATCCCCGGGCTCGCCGACCACGGCATCGGCTTCAAGACCGTCGAGGAAGCCATCGGCCTGCGCAACCACGTCATCGAGCAGATGGACATCGCCTCCACCACCCGCGACCCGGCCGTCCGCGACGCCGCCCTCACCTTCGTCTTCGTCGGCGGCGGTTTCGCCGGCGTCGAGGCGCTCGCCGAACTGGAGGACATGGCCCGCTACGCCTCGCGGTACTACCACAACATCAGGGCGGAGGACCTGAGGTGGATCCTCGTCGAGGCGTCCGGCCGCATCCTCCCCGAGGTCGGCGAGGCGATGGGGCGGTACGCGATCCGTGAGCTGCGCGGCCGCAACGTCGACGTACGCCTCGACACCCGGCTGGCGTCCTGCGAGGACCGGATCGCCGTCCTGAGCGACGGCTCCCGCCTCCCGACCCGCACCCTGGTGTGGACCGCGGGCGTCAAACCGGCACCCCTCCTCGCCGCCACCGATCTGCCGCTCGACGAGCGCGGCAGGATCAGATGCGCGGCGGAGCTCGCCGTCGAGGGCGCCGGGCACGCCTGGGCCGCCGGGGACGCGGCGGCCGTACCCGATCTGACCGCCGCCGGGAAGGACGCCACGACCGCGCCCAACGCCCAGCACGCCGTGCGCCAGGCCAAGGTCCTCGCCGAGAACGTCCTCGCCTCGATCGACGGCGGCCCCCTCAAGGAGTACCGCCACGCCTGCGCGGGCTCCGTCGCCTCGCTCGGCCTCCACCGGGGCGTCGCCCACGTCCGGGGCCGCGGTCTCAAGGGCCGCCGGGCCTGGCTGTTGCACCGCGCGTACCACCTCAGCCGCGTCCCCACGTTCAACCGGAAGGCCCGCGTTCTCGCCGAGTGGACGCTCGCCGGGTTCTTCAAGCGCGAGATCGTCTCGCTCGGCTCGCTGGAGCACCCGCGGGCCGAGTTCGAACGCGCCGCGGGCGGCGGGTGCCCCGGCGGCCCCGGACCGGGCGGCCCGTCCACCCCCGGAGGCCCGCCGACCACCGGGGGGCCGCCGGGCCCGCGCCGCCCGCCGGGCCCCGACGGCCCACCGGGGCACGGCGGCTGACCGGCTGTCGGCGCGTCGCCTCACCCGACCGCTGCACGGCGGCGCCGACGACGGTCCGCACGGTCCGCCACACTGGACGTGTGACCATAGGTGGGCCCACACCTGCACAGAGTGACCCGGCCGACAGTGACGGACAGTGAACGCAGCGACATCCCCGAAGCCCCGGACGCATCGACCGCATCGACCGCATCGGATGCATCGACCGCATCAGAAGCACTGGGGGCGCCGGGTGCATCACGCGCGTCAGGCGTCCGGGACACCGCGGACGGGCCGGGCGCGCGGGACGCGCCGGACGCACCGGCGGGGGCCGGAGGCGCCGGAGGTCTCGGAGAGACCGGGAGCATCGGAGGCGCCGGGCGCGACGGACGCGCCGACGGCGGGGCACGCGCCGGCGACAGCGCGAACACCGCGCACGTCAGGGACGTCCGGGACGCCGGACACCGCGGCCGGCCCCCGCTGACACCCGCGGACCCCGCCGACACCCGCTGACGCACGCTGACATCCCCGACGCCTCGTCAGAGGCACGAACAGCGCGATGGGGCCCGGCCGCCCTCTTCGGAACCGGCCGTTCCCGCCGAACCCGGCGGTGACGACCGGATCCGGCGGGAAAGCCGGAACCAGCACAGGAAGCAGCCCGCCCGAGCGGACCAGACCGACACACGAGGCCAGAAATTCCGTGAACTTCACGCGTTGGAGCGCCCGCCTCCCCGGAACGCAGCGCCGCGCCGCCGCTCGGGACGACCGCAGTTCCGTGCCCTCGGCGCGCGCCGAGTACGCACGGCCCGAAACGGAGTCCCGGCCCCCGGGCGACGGCCCGGGCCCGGACACCCCCGGCGGCTCGCCCGACGGCGGACCCGGCGGCACGGGCGACGGCACGAAGGACGGCGCCCGGGCCCGGCCTCCCGGCGGCGGAACCGTGCTGGAGAACCTCTCCGCACGGGACCTGCTGGGCCGGCTGCCCGCCCTCGTGGCCCTGGTGCACGGCCCCGACCACCGGATCGAGTACGTCAACGACGCATATGTCGCAGCGTTCGGCCCGCGCCCGGTCGGCGCCCCCGCCGCCGAGGCCATGCCCGAACTCGCCGAACTCAGCCTGCTGCCCCTCATGGACCAGGTCCTGCGCAGCGGCACGCCCCGCACGGTCAAGTCCCGCAAGGTCCGCGGCGGCAACTCGTACACCGTGACCTGCACCCCGGTGCACCGGGGCGACGCCGCGACGGCCGAGGACGCCGACGGGGACCCGGCCGGCAACGGCACGGCCAGGAGCAGGAGGAAGGACCGGGACAGGAACCGGAACCGGGGCGTCGACGGCGAGCGCGGAGTGCTCGTGTACGCCGCCGACGTCACCGACCACGCCGAGGCGGCCGAACGGCTCCGCACCAGCGAACGACGCCACCGCGAGACGGCCGTCACCCTCCAGCGCTCGCTGCTCCCGCAGGAACTGGAACAGCCGGACGACCTGCGGATCGCCGCCACCTACCAGCCCGGCGGCACGGACGCGGCGGTCGGCGGCGACTGGTACGACGTCATCACGCTGGGCGCGGGCCGCACCGCCCTCGTCATCGGGGACGTGATGGGGCGCGGCGTGCGGGCCGCCGCCGTCATGGGACAGCTCCGTACGGCCGTGCGGGCCTACGCCCGGCTCGACCTCCCGCCGCACGAGGTGCTCCAGCTGCTCGACGGGCTCGCCGCCGAGATCGACGCCAGCCAGATCGCCACCTGCGCCTACGCGGTCCACGACCCGAACGAGGGCCGGCTGGTCTACGCCTCCGCCGGGCATCTGCCGATCCTGGTGAGCCACGAGGACGGCACGGTCCACCGGGCCGAGGACCCCACCGGACCGCCGCTGGGCACCGGCGGCTGGATCCACACCTCGGGCACGATCGAGCTGCCGCCCGGCTCCACGGCGGTCTTCTACACGGACGGCCTGGTCGAGCGCCGCAGCGAGGACATCGACGAGGGCGTCGCCGCGCTGGAACGGGCCCTCTCGGGCGCCAAGGGCTCGCCCCAGGTCGTCTGCGACCGGCTGATCCGCTCCCTCGGGGTCACCGCGGAACACGACGACGACGTGGCGGTGCTGGTGGTCCAGCACCCCGCCCGGAGCGGGGCCGACGCCGAGCTGTTCCACAACGCCTCGCTCGACCTGCTCGGCGGCGTCGAGGCCGCCCCGCGCGCCCGCGCCTTCGCGACCGGCGTGCTGACGTCGTGGCGGTTCTCGGCCGAGCTGCGCGACCTGGGCGTCCTGGCCGCCGGCGAACTCGTCGCGAACTCCCTCAAGCACGGCACCCCGCCGATGCGCCTGGGCCTGCGCCGGACCGACCGCCGTCTGATCATCGAGGTGACCGACGGCGACGACCACCTGCCCCGCCGCCGTCGCGCCGATCCGGCGGACGAATCGGGCCGCGGCATCTCCATCGTCGCGACGATCGCCACGGCCTGGGGCAGCCGGCGCACCCCGGGCGGCGGCAAGTCGGTCTGGTGCGAGTTCGCCCTGCCGCCGGAGCCCCCGACGACGGACCGGTAGGCCCCGAACGCGGACGCCGCACCGGCCACGAACGCCGCACGGCCCCGAACATGACACGGCCCGGACATGAAAGCGGCCCCGGACACGACACGGCCCCGGCCGCCGCACTCCGATACGCGGAGTGCGGCGGCCGGGGCCGTTCGCCCGGTGAGCGGCGCCGGGCCGCGGGCCGGGACACGGACGTCAGTGGCAGCTGGGCGCGGGCTCGGCCTCCGGCCGCGACACCGCCACCACCCGGGACGGCGTCACCTCCGCCGACGGCTGGTCCTGCGCCGGGGTCAGCCGTCGGCCCAGCCGCAGCGCCAGCACCGTGATGCCCAGTGAGAACAGCACGAAGGTCACGATGTACGGCCCGTGCAGCGTCGCCCCCATCGGCCCGCCGATGGCCGGTCCGACCGCCAGGGCAAGCTGCTTGCACAGGGCGAACGCGGAGTTGTACTGCCCCACCATCGACTCCGGCGCGAGGTCGGCGACCAGCGGCGCGACGGTCGGCGACAGCATCGCCTCGCCCAGCCCGAAGAGCGCGTACGTGGAGATCAACGCGGCCGTCGCCATGGTCTGGCTGCCGTGCCCGAGACCCGCGTAGCCCGCCACCGCCCAGGCGAACGCCCAGATCAGGCCGACCGCGGCGATGACCCGGCTGCGCCGGCGGCGCTCCACCAGCCGCAGCACGACGAACTGCGCCACGACGATGACCGCGGTGTTGGCGGCCAGCGCGACACCGAGCGTCGAGGGCTGGATTCCGGCGGCCTCGGTGCCGTACGCCGCGAGCCCGGACTCGAACTGCCCGTAGCAGGCGAAGAACAGCACGAAGCCCAGCACGCACAGCTGCACCATGGCCCGGTGCGACAGCAGCGCCCGGAACCCGCCCGCCGCCGCCCCGGACCCGCCGGTCGGCCTGGCGCCGGAGAAGGACGGCGCACGGGACAGCCGCACGGTGGCGGCGATGACGGCGAGGACCACGAACATCACGGCCTCGATGAGGAACAGCAGGGTGAAGGTGTGCGGCCGGGCCGTGTCCACGATCTGCCCGCCGACCAGGCCGCCGATGCCGAGACCGAGGTTCTGCAGGAAGAACTGCATGGCGAAGGCGCGGGTACGGCCGGCGGTGCTGGAGCACCAGACCAGCATCGTGGCCAGCGCCGGCTGCATGACCGCCGTGCCCGCGCCGAGGACCGCCGCCGACAGCACCGACATGGTCACGTCCGACGCCAGCCCGAGCGCGACCGCGCCCAGGGCGGCCACGGCCGAGGCCACCACGAGCACGGGCACCGGCCCGCGCCGGTCGATCGCGCGCCCGGTGAACGGCAGCACGGCCAGCGCCGCCATGGCGAAGACCGCCAGCACCACGCCCGCCGTGCCGGCGCCCAGATCCCGCACCTGCGCCACGTAGACATACAGGTACGGAACGGTGAACCCCAGCCCGAACGCGCTCAGCGCGCTCCCCAGCTGGATCCGCCGCAGTGCTGCCCCCATCTCCCTGGTCACACTCACCTACCTCAAGATTCTGGCCCGGCATGCCGACACACCGGGCCAACTCAACGACTCGAACCCGAAGACTTTAGCACTAAAGTTAGAACCTTAACAATTCAGGCCGAAGGACTTCGACGGCTCAGAAGGGCGTGCCATACTGCCCGCCATGTCTGACACCACCGGGCAGCCCGGCCCGCAGGAGCCGAGCCTCGACGAGCAGATCGCCGCCTATCAGCGGGAGTTCCGTGATCTCGACCCCCAGGTCGAGCAGGTCGTCTCGGCCCTGGGCCGGCTGAACCGCCGGATGAACGTGGCCTACGGGCGCCAGCTCGCCACCCTCGGCATCAGCAACGCCGAGTGGGAGGTCCTCAAGACGCTGGTGCTGAACGGTGCTCCGTACCGCCTGGGACCGGGGGAGCTGGCGAAGCGCCTGGGGCTGACCCCGGCCGCGATGACCCACCGGATCGACCGCATGGCGGGCGAGGGCCTGGTCACCCGCGACCGCGACGAGACCAACCGGGTGCGGGTGATCGTCGAGCTGACCGACGAGGGCCGTACGAAGTGGCTGGAGGCGATGCGCATGGCCACCGCCTTCGAGGGGGACCTGCTCCAGGATCTCGCGCCCGAGGAGCGGGGGGTCCTCGGCGACATGCTGATCCGCGTCCTGCGCCGCGTGGAGCACGCCCAGCCGGACGCCGGCGGCCGCCTCACCGACCTGGACTGATCCGGCGGCCGGCCCCGTTAAACCGTTTGACCTGGCGGAGTTGACACGCCTCGTGCCGATCCGTAAGGTACTTCGAGTTGTCACGGGGCCGGAACGGTTCTGCGACAGTCGATCCCGCCGCGGACGCGGCAACCAAAACTCAGCACGATCTCCCGCTCGGGACAATTTCGGCATGCCGAAATTGATTTCGAAGGCCCGATTATGAGCCGCCGGGAAAATCCGCTAGAGTTTCGGTGTCGGAACGGCCCAACGGCCGGGAAGGCAAATCCCGCTGACTGGGAATCAGGCCCGAAAGGATCTGATAGAGTCGGAACCGCCGGAAAGGGAAAGTGCGAAAGCGTGGAACCGGAACAGC